>CAYUME010000382.1:0-5394 GCA_964445475.1 uncultured Planctomycetia bacterium | reverse complement strand
GCTTCATCGCGTCCCACCCGAAGGCGTCGATGAGCTGGTAGTAGAGGACGAGTCCCGTGAAGGGGTCCCACGTCGCCGGCGTCTTGTCCGACGCGAGGTAGGCCTTCATCTTTTTCACGCGCCGGTCCTTCCGCAGCTCGCCGGGGCGGGTCTCCTCGAGGGCGAGGCCGTGGACCGTGTTGAGGACGAAGAGGGAGAAGAGGTTGACGGTCACCTCCCCGCCCCCGGAGGGCGTCCACATCCCGTCCTGGTGGTTGTGGCCGAGCTCGTGCCACTGCCCCCACCCCTTCTCCCCGACGGTCGTGATCTTCGTGACGTTGACGTTGGTCTCGATCACGTCGAGGAAGGTCATGATGGGGTAGCCGGAGTGCATGTAGCCGGCGCTGATCTGCTGGTCGCAGACCATGCGCTCCGGACGCCGGCGATTCTCCGCCGTCCACCCCGCCAGGTCGTCCTCGGCCTTCACGACGCGGTCCCAGAAGGTCATGAGCGCCTTCGGGTCGTCGAGCTCGCGAACGACCTTCGCGGGGACGGTGAGGATGATGCCGTTGCACTCGAGCTCCGCCCAGGGAGCGGGGCGGGCGCGGATCGACGCCTTCCACTCCGCGTCCCCCGTCTTCCCGAGCACGTACCAGGGCGCCTCGACGGCCTTCGCGACCGTGACGGAAACCGGTCCGGGCGGCGCGTTCCGGTCGGGGACCGTGACATAGACGAGGCCGCCGAAGGGGTTGGCGAGGCGGGTCTCCGGCTTGTCGAGGGCGACGTGCCACGAGATCGACGGCCAGCGCTCCCAGGCGTCGAGATGCCAGAGGCCGTCGGTGTGGGACCCGATGCGCAGGCCCAGCCCCTTGCCGGCCGCCGCGGCGGGGATCGTCACCTCGACCGCCTCGCCCGGCGCGGCATAGAGGCCGGTGCTGTGCCAGTCGGGCCGCCCCGTGTCGATCGCGAGCGTCCGGGTCACGCGCGGCGCGGCGGCGGGGACCTCGTAGGGAAAGCCTTTTGCGGCGGGATGGGCGGGAACCTTCTCCGGGGGAAGGTCGCGCAGCCCGGCGTCCTGGACGGCAACGAGGACGCGGGCGAGGCCGTCCGCGAGGCGCAGGGGCTTCCCCGGCATCGGGAGGGCCTTCTCGCCGTGCTCCTTCGCGAGCGCGCGAAGGCGGGGCAGGAGGCGCGCGTCGTCGGGGAGGACCGCGCGGGCGGCAAGCGTGACGGTATGGGCGGCCTGGGCCAGCCTCTCCTTGGCGGGCGGCGCGGCGCCGGGCTTCGATGCGGCTTCGAGGGCGTCGAGCGCGGCGTGGGCGCCCAGCAGCGGGTCCGGCAGGCCGTCGACGCGGAAGGCGCCGCCGGCGGTCGCGCCGAGATAGCCGTCGGCGGCAACGAGCCCCGCGGGGCCGAGGAGGCGGTTGGCCGGGAGCTCAGTGCGCAGGTCCTTCCGGGTCACCTGGGCCCAGCCCCAGGGACAGGTGGCGGCGACGATCCCGCCGCCCCCCTCGACGAAGGCCTTGACCGCGTTGAGCTCGTCGGTCGCCCCGAAGGCGCCCGCCTCGACCGCCAGGACGTCGCAGGTTCCGAGACGGGGGACCCAGTCGCCGCCGTCGAGGTCGACGGTCTCGAGGCCCTGGCCGGCGAGCCATTTCGACAGCTCGCCGGCGCGGCGGCATCCGACGCGGGGCTTCCCGCCCGGGACGCGCCCGGCCCCCGCCCAGCGGAGGGCATTGAGCATCAGACGCCCGGTGTCGTCGGTTTCGAGGGCCTTGCGACCGAGGTATCCGTTGTGGCCGAGGAGGACGGCACGGCCCTTCCCGAGTCGGGTCGCGCCGGCAAGGGGGGCGAGCTGGCGGTCGTGCGCGCCCGCGACAAGCGGGACGGCCTCGGGGGCGGTGCAGCAGACGGGACCGGGGGAGCCGGTGACGGCGACGGCCTTGACGCCGTCGAGGATCGTCCGCGCGTCGTCGGCCGGCGCGGCGACGGCGGGGGCGGCCGCGAGAAGCGTCGCGGCCAGGACGGGAAGGGCGCGCAGCCGGGGGCGTCTCATGAGGCCTCCATCCGGAAAGGACGTTGTCCCCTACATTGTAACATATGCGTTACAATAGATAATGTCAAGCGGGCGTCGGGCGGACGGACGGGCCCCGGGGTTCCTCCTTGCAGGACCTCCCGCCGCCGGTACAATGCCCGCGTGAAGATCCTCGGCATCGATCCCGGCACGCGCGTCGTCGGGTGGGGGCTCATCGAGGCGGCGCCGGGCCGCCTGGCCGCCCTCGCCCACGGGACGGTCCGGGCCGGCCGCGGCGAGCTGCCCGGCCGCCTGGTCCGCGTCTTCGACGGCCTCGCGGCCGTCCTCCGCGAGGCCGTCCCGGACGAGGTGGTGATCGAGAACGTCTTCGTCGCGAAGGACCCGCACGCGACCATCGCCCTCGGGGAGGGGCGGGGGGTGGCGATCCTGGCCGCGGCCCGCGCCGGGCACCCCGTCTTCCAGTACGCGCCCGCCGAGATCAAGAAGGCGGTGGCGGGGAACGGCCGGGCCTCGAAGCCGCAGGTCCAGCGCATGGTCCGCCTCCACCTCGGGATGGCGGAGGTGCCCCGCCCCTTCGACGCCGCCGACGCCCTGGCCGTCGCCCTCTGCCACGCGCGACGCGTCCGGTTCGACCGGGCCGGCGGCCGACAGACCCCCTCTCCCGGCCTGTCGTTCATCCGCCGCCGCCGGGGCTCCAGCCGGGCCGCCTTCGCGGCCATCGCCGCGGCGGTCCTCGCACGGACGCGGGGATGACGCGGACGGACCGGTTCCCGTTGACGAACGGCCCGGCGCAGTGTACTTTCCCCCCCGTTCCGAATGACCATATCCCGGGAGAATGCCATGTCCGACGACGTCGTCCTGCAGACGAAGCTGGAGGGGCTACCCGTCCCCCACCGCGGCAAGGTGCGCGACGTCTACGACCTCGGCGACACGCTGCTCATCGTCGCCTCCGACCGGCTCTCCGCCTTCGACGTGGTGATGCCGAACGGGGTGCCGGACAAGGGAAAGGTGCTGACGCGCATCTCGCTCTTCTGGTTCGACCTCCTGAAAGACGTGGTGCCGAACCACCTGATCACGGCCGACGTGGCCGCGATGCCCGCCGCCGTGAGGTCCCACGCCGCCGTCCTCGCGGGGCGGTCGATGCTCGTGAAGAAGGTGACGATCTTCCCGATCGAGTGCGTGGTCCGGGGGTACCTGGCCGGCTCGGGGTGGAAGGACTACAAGAAGACCGGCGCCGTCTGCGGCCATGCCCTGCCCGCGGGGCTCCGCGAGTCGGACAAGCTCCCGCAGCCGCTCTTCACCCCCTCGACGAAGGCGGCGGTGGGACACGACGAGAACATCGACCTGGACGGCGTGGCGAAGCGCATCGGGGCGGACGCCGCCGCGACGCTCCGCGACCTGACGCTGGCCGTCTACACGAAGGCGGCCGACTACGCGCGGACGCGCGGCATCCTGCTGGCCGACACCAAGTTCGAGTTCGGGACGGACCCGAACGGCCGGATCCTCCTGGCCGACGAGGTCCTCACCCCCGACTCCTCCCGCTTCTGGCCGGCCGACCAGTACGCCCCGGGGAGGAGCCAGCCGTCCTACGACAAGCAGTTCGTCCGGGACTACCTCGAGACGCTGGACTGGAACAAGCAGCCGCCCGGGCCGCCATTGCCCGCCGACGTGATCGCGAAGACCGCGGAAAAGTACCGGGAGGCGTACCGCAAGCTGACCGGGAAGGCGTGGTGAGGGGTCAGGGCTTCTCGACGAACGCCACGCCCTTCCGGCGGTAGAGGGCGGCGGCGCGGAGCTTCTCCTTCAGGTCGTGCGGCCGGTCGATCCCCTCGACCCGCACCGCGGGGTCGCCCGCGTCCTTCGACAGGACCACCACCGTTCCCGTGTTGAAGACACGGTCCAGCAGCGTCTGCTCGACCGACACCTCCCCGACCCGCGCGATCTCCATCTCCGTCGACCGCCGGAACACCACGCCCTCCCGCCGGAGGAGGCGGGCGGTGGTGAGACGGTAGCGGACGCGGAGCTTTTCCCAGCCCCAGACGAAATAGACGTAGCAGAAGGGAAGGACGGCGGCGGCCGCGACGACGTAGAGGACGGGCCGGGCGCGGAACGTGGGGTAGACGAAGGCGGCGGCGAGGACGCCGGCGGCCCAGAGAAGGGAGACGGCGAAGGAGCCGACCATCGAGCGCGGGCTGACGGCGCCCTGCCAGAGCTCGCTCTCGGGGGGGGGCTCGAAGCGGGTGGCGACGACCTTGACGGGGGCCGCCGCGCCCGGCGGAAGCGGGGGCGGGCCGGGGAGGGGGGGCGGCGTCCCGGCCTCGGCTCGCGCGATGCCGGCGCCGCCCGCGAGCGGCTTCCCGCACTTGTCGCAGAACCGGCTCCCGTCGGAGAGCGTCACGCCGCAGTATCGGCAGAACATGTCCGGAACGATCGAAAAGGGGATGGAACGCAAATCGGCCGCAACGCGCGTCTCCCGCGGCCCCGGGCCGCCGCGAAGGGCTGCGGCTTCCCAAGCCGGGCGACCCTGTCTATAATCCCTCCGGCCCCGAATTGCAAGGATCGTCCCCGTGGCGAACGGATCCGGACCGGTCGTGATCATCGCCAACCCCGTCGCGGGGGCGGGTCTGGCGGGGCGGCTCCGGCCGCGCCTGGAGGAGGACCTCCGGCACGCCGGCCACGACGTCCGGTACCTCGAGACCCGCGCCCGGGGGGACGCCGAGGCGGCGGCGCGCGACGCGGCGGGCGCCGCCGCTCTCGTCGCCATCGGCGGGGACGGGACGGTCAACGAGATCCTCAACGGCCTGCCGCTCCCCGGCGGCCCCCCCCTGGCGATCGTGCCGGCGGGGACGGCGAACGTGCTGGCCAAGGAGCTGGGATTGCCGCGGCCGGTGGCGGCGGCGGAGCGGGCGGGGGAGTTCGCGGCGCGGCTCCTCTCCCCGGCGTCGTGGCGCCCGGAGCGGATGGCCCCGCCGGCGCGGTGGGAGGCGGAACGGGCCTCGTGGATCGCCCCGTCGCTCGTCGCCGGGCGCGCGGAGCGGATCGACGTCGGGACCGCGAACGGGCGCCGCTTCGCCTGCATGGCGGGAGCGGGGTTCGACGCCCGGGTGGTGCGCGTCCTCGAGGCCGCGCGACGCGGCCCCATCTCCATGACCGGCTACTTCGCCTGGGCCCTGAAGGCGATCGCGGGATACGTCGCGCCCCGCATCCGCGTGGCGTTGGACGGGACGACCCTGGCGGACGACGCGAGCTTCGTGATCGCGGCCTCGACCGCCAGCTACGGCGGGGCGCTCACGTTCGCGGGCGCGGCCGAGCCGGACGACGGGCTCCTGGACGTCGTCGCCTTCCGCGGCCGGGGGATCGACGACCTCGTGCGGTGGCGG
>CAYUME010000381.1:0-5395 GCA_964445475.1 uncultured Planctomycetia bacterium | reverse complement strand
CCGGCCCGTCCGTCCGCCGCACAGGCGGGTTTCGCCGCTGAGGGGGGAAGCCCCGCCACCCGGCGGGGAGGCTTCACACCGCGCGGGTCCGGAGCCCGTTCCGGATCATCTCAAGCGTCTCCGGGTCGGGGATGGCGTACGGCCGGAACTTCTCGACGGTCCCGTCCTCCTCCAGGAAGAGGAGCCCGCGGTAGAGCCCCAGCGTGCTCGCGTGCGGGGTGTCGATGAGCTCGGACGAGTCCGCGGCGCTCATCTGGAAGAGGATCCGCATCTGGAACTCCCGGAGCGTCTTCCGGTTGAGGGTGCGGTTCAGGTTGTTGACCGAGTCCGACCAGACGACGGTGTGGATCCGCTGGGCCGGCCCCTCGTTGAGGACGGTGGCGAAGCACCGGTCGGCGGAGGGCCCCGCCGCCTCCTCCCCGCCGCCGAAGTCGAACTCGTTGCGCTGCCGGATCTGGCGGAAGCGCTGGATGTCGTGGACGACCAGGAAGATCCGGGGGGCCGGCGGCCGGCTGCCCTCCATCCGGCCGCGGACCTCGGCGTCGAGCTCCTCCAGGACGGCGGGAACGCGCGCGTACTCCACCCGGTCCACCGGCTGGGGGATCGCGGCGGCCAGCGCGTCGAAGTGGCGGCCGTGACCGAGCTCGGGGGGGCTGCCGTCGAGGACGATGAACCGGGCCCCATTCGCGGGGCAGGCGGCGGCCAGGCTCACGAGGGTGGAGGCGAGGACGGAGAGGGCCGCCTCCCGCTGCTGGCCGACGATCAGCAGGTTGCTGCTGCCCTGGTTCTTGAAGCGGACCTCGGTCGGCCCCTTGATCGCGTTCGCCTCCCCGACCCAGGCGCTGACGCCGCCGTCGGCGTCGGGGGGCCGCGCCAGGCGCTCCCGCAGCAGGGGGTTGTTCCGGAGCTCCGCGGGGACGTTCCCCTCGAAGATCGTCATCGGCGGCCGGTCGGCCGGCTCCCGGGCCGCCCGCTCGCCCGCCCGCTGCAGGAACCGCTCCCGGACCTCGTCCGGCAGCCAGGCGACCTGGAAGGGGTTGTTCCCCTCCACCATCCCCGACATGTCGTTGTAGATGGCCTCGCCCGGGCGCGACAGGAGGCGGGCGGCGGAGTTGTCGTCGTTCAGGATGAGGTACGAGTCCGCCTCGTTGCACTGGAGGGCGATGCGGACCGCCATCTGCCCCAGCGTGGTCCGCGCCAGCGTGTACGACCCGCCGAGCGTCTGGGAGCCGAGGACGACGTGGACGCCGAAGGCCCGCCCCTGGCGGACGATCCGGTCCAGCAGGAGCGCCGATTCCTGGGCGATGGCGTCCTCCTCGACGAAGAACTCCTGGAACTCGTCGATCAGGAGGAGCGTCCGGGGCAGGTGGACCGCGGTCCCGGCCTTGCGGTGGCTCGCGAAGTCCTGCACGCCGCATTCCCGGAAGCGCTCCGCGCGGTCGGTCAGCTCCCGGTCGATGCGCCGCAGGACGCTCAGCCCGAACTCCCGGTCGCTCTCGATGGCGACGACGCGGGCGTGCGGGAGGCCGTGGACGGCGTACGTCTTGAACTCGACGCCCTTCTTGAAGTCGATCAGGTAGAGCTCGACCTCGCGGGGGCTGTACCAGAGGGCCGCGTTCGTGACCATGACATGAAAGAGGGTCGACTTGCCGGATCCCGTCTTGCCCGCGATCAGGGCGTGCTGGGCGGTGCCCCGCCCGAGGTCGAGATACTGGAGCCGGTCGGCGCTGGCCCGCCCGAGGGGGATCCGGACCCCGCCCTCCGCGCTCTCCGACCAGAGGCGGTCGGTCTTCGGCGCCACGGTCTCGAAGGCGAGCTCCACCCGCGCGGCGTCGACGCACTGCCGCCCGACGGCGTGCAGGAGGGAGGTGAGGGCCTCGGGGGGCGGCGGGGACTCGATGGCCAGGAGGCCCCGGCCGAGGGACTCGTCTTCCAGGGTGAACCCGCCCTCCGTCGCCTGGAGGAGGAGGCTGCCGCCCTTCCCCTTGAGGACGGCCGGGCTCAACGCGGCGGGGAGCTTCTGCTTCCGGTCCCTCAGGATGAGGGTGTGGACGCCGCAGCGCGCGCCGCTCGTGACGATGCTGGACAGCCGCTCCAGGGCCAGCTCGCTGAACCCGGTCGGAAAGTCCGAGATGATCAGGAAGCGGTAGGCCTCGGCCAGCTGCGCGACCTCCCGGTTGTACTCGCCGATCGAGGCATAGCGGTTGCGCAGGTACTTCTGGATGACCTTCTCGATGTGCTCGGTCAGCTCGGCGAGCTTCCGCTCGAAGTGGACGGTCTCGGTCCAGATGCGCCCGCCCACGAGCGACTCCTCGAAATCGGCCAGGTGCATGAGCGCCGAGAACTCCTGGCCGAGACCGACGGGGTCGAAGAGGATGAACTTCGCCTTCCCCGCGGGGAAGGCGCAGAGGATGCGCAGGACCGTGCTGAAGAGCGCCTGGATGGACCGCTCCCGCGTCTCCGGGTCCATGCCCACGATCAGGTTGCCCTGCGCGGGAAAGGCGAGCTCGAGCGGGACGGCCACGTCCCCGCTTTCGCCGCCGGGGACCGGGGGGTCGTGGACGGCCGCCACCAGGGCGGGCAGGGCGTACCGCACGTCCCCGAGGTAGACGCCGTCGGGGAAATCCGCGGGCAGGGTCGGTCGCTGCCAGCGCGGGTCGCTCCACGGCGGCAGGTGCTCCCGGCCCTTCCGGCGCGCCGCGTCCGACGCGCCGCTAAAATCGCGGAGCGCCCCGTTCCACGCGCGGGCCAGCCGGTCCGCCTCCTCGCGCTCCCGCGTCTGGAGCGTCTCCGCGTGGAGCGCGTGCTGGCGCGCGATCGCCGACTCCAGCTCGCTCCGAATCGCCTCCGCCTCGCGCTCCTGGCGTGCAGCCACCGCCTCGAGACGCCGGTCCCGCCGCCCGTCGGCGGTCTCCGTCGCATGGTCCCGCTGCTCCTCCAGGATGCCCGCCCGGACGCCGGCCGTGTCCTTCGCCTGGCCCGCCAGGGCGCGGAACCGCTCCTCGAGGGCCGCGACCCGCTCCGCCTTCTCCCGCTGGAACTCCACCTGGATCTGCCGGTCGCGCCCCTTCCAGGACTGCTCCAGGCTCAGCAGAAGGGCGTCGGACTCCATCACGCCGGCCAGCATCGGGTCGACCACGCGATGCCCCCGCCGCTTCATCCGGCTGCGGAAGAGGTGGGCCGCGGCCAGGGCGAACACGAGCGAGACCGGACCGGCCACGAGGGCGTCGGCCAGGCGGCCGGGCGCCTGCTCGTGGACGGCCAGCAGGCCGCCGGCGTGGAGCAGGACGAGGACGATCGCGAGCGCGGGGAAGCCGGGGCTCGACCGCGCGAAACGGACCCGCGGGTCCTGCAGCGCGGCCTCGAGCTGCTGCCGCGCCTCCGCCAGGCGCGCCCGGACCGATTCCAGGACCGCGTCGACGGTCGGCCGGTCGATGCCCGCGGCGGCGGGCGCGCCCTCCGGCAGGGCGACCCGCAGGTCCGAGGCCAGGAGAACGATGCGGTCCCGCAGCCCCCGGGCCTCCTCGCGGAGGCTCCCGATCTCGGAGAGCACGGCGGCCGCACGGGCCTGGAGCCGGTTGCGGCTCTCGGTCAGGTCGTTCAGGGTCTTCTCGTGGGCCTTGCGCCTCTCGTCCTGAAGCCGGACGCCCTCCAAGGCCCCCCGCTTGCGGGCGCGCTCGCTGGCGTTCGCGAAGGCCCGGCCGATCCGCTCCAGGTCCCGGGCGTGGCGCGTCTCGATCCCCAGGCGGAGCCGGTCGGCCGATGCCGCGAGCGCCCGGACCGCGGGCGTCGAACGCCTCCCGGAGGCGGGCGTCGGCCTGCTCGAGCTCCGCCCCCGGACCCGTCCCGGGGCCGAGCGGGAAGACGTCCGTCCCCGCGGCCGGCTGCAGGAGGTCCAGCAGCCGGCGTTTCAGCTCGGTGAGGCGGGAGCGCAGGACGTCGACGCCGTGGGCGGCCATGAGGCCCTCAGGAACAGTCCTTCCGGATCTGGCTCAGCAGCACCTCGATCTGCCCGACGGCGGTGGCGGCCGTGCGGGTCGACTCCACCAGCTCCCGGAGGTGGTCCCGCTCGAACTGGGCGCGGGCCGCGTCCCGCCAGACGGAGGCGGTGCGCTCCCAGTAGGCCCGGAGGTCCTTCAGGGCCCCGAGCATGGCGGCGGCATTGCCTTCGGTTGCGCTCACGGGGCCTCCGCCGGCGGCGCCTGGAAATAGGCCTCGAGGCTCTCCCGCATCTGGTCGAGACGCGTCGTCGCCTGCGGGATCTTCTGGTCGAGCAGGACCAGCAGGGACTGGACCGGCCCGAGCATCCGGGTCACCTTCTGCTCCACGAGGAGCGAGCACTTCCGCACCGTCTCGATCTTCCGCTGCGCCTCCTCCACCCGCTGCTTCGCCCGCTCCAGCGCCCGCATCTCGTCGAGGCCGACGGAGCGGCCGCCCTGGCTGGAGGCCCACTTGGCCTGCGCGAGCTCCCGCTTGGCGACCAGCATCTCCTCCTCGCGCTTGCGGAGCTGGTGCTTCCACTGGATCAGGCGGTCGTTCCGCAGCCACTCGCGGATCTCCTGGACGTCGGAGGTGCAGCCGGTCAGCGCGTTCCGGCACTTCTGGTCGAAGGTCACGACCTGGTTGCGGAGCTCGCGGACCACCTCGGGCGAGTCGATCCGGGCGGGTCTGTGGGACATGCGGTCACCGTTGGTCCAAGTAGGCCTGGATGCTCTCCGCCTTCCGCAGCAGGAACGGGATGTGCTTTTCCGCGGATTCCGCGAACTGGGCCAGCGCCCGGATGACCTGCTCGAACGCGTCGGCGAATTTCGCGTGCTCCTGGTCCTGCCAGGTCTCCCCCAGCTTCACGAAGTGGTGATGGATGCCGGCGACGCGCTCCCGCAGGTCGCCGCTGAAGCGCTTCAGCTCCGAGGCGAACCGCCGCAGCTCTTCGGGATCGACAATGGCTTTCGGCATGGCGGAGACCCCGGTGAGGTGGAGGGTCGCGGGACAGGATGCGGGGATTATCGTACGATGCCGGGGCGTCGTCAAACATTCTTCCCGGCCGACGGCGGAGAGCGGGCCCGGCGGCGTCCGGCACCGCGGGGCGGACGGGCCTTCCATGCAATATCCTTCGCCGAACGACGCCACACGACGCCCGTCCCCCGTCCGGGTAGACTGACCGGCGGTCACATCCGAAAGGGGGAACCCATGCGCCGCGCCCCGATCCGCCTGGCTGCCGCCTTTCTCGTCCTTTCGGCGACGGGTCTTCCCGCGTCCGCCCAGCCGGCGGCCGGACCGCAGGCCGCCGAAGCCGGCCTGACGATGCACTACCCGGCGCCCGCCCGGACGTGGGAGGAAGCCCTCCCCGTCGGCAACGGCCGCCTCGGCGCCATGGTCTTCGGCGGCGTCCCCG
>CAYUME010000380.1:0-5398 GCA_964445475.1 uncultured Planctomycetia bacterium | reverse complement strand
CCGCTTGTCCAGCTTCATGTTCGGGATCCCATACATCAGCAGGCCCCCGGCGCGGTCCGCGCGCTCGAAGACGGTGACGGCGTGGCCCGCCCGGTTGAGCTGGGCCGCGCAGGCCAGGCCGGCGGGTCCGGAGCCGACCACCGCGACGCGCTTCCCGGTGCGCGCGGCGGGCGGGCGGGGGACGATCCATCCTTCCGCGAACCCGCGGTCGACGATCGCGCACTCGAGGCCCTTGATCGTCACCGGCGGGGCGTGGATCCCGACCGTGCAGGACCCCTCGCACGGCGCGGGGCAGACGCGGCCGGTGAACTCGGGGAAGGTGTTCGTCTTCTCGAGCCGCCGGAGGGCCTCCTCCCAGCGTCCCCGGTAGACGAGGTCGTTGAACTCGGGGATCAGGTTGTGGATCGGGCAGCCGGAGGCCATGCCGTTGAGGAGGAGGCCGGCGTGGCAGAAGGGGACGCCGCAGTCCATGCAGCGCGCGCCCTGGCGGCGCAGCGCCTCCTCCGGGAGGGGCGCGTGAAGCTCGTTCCAGTCCGCCGTGCGCGCCGCGGGCGTCCGGTCCGGCGGCGCCTGCCGTGCGTACTCCAGGAATCCGGTCGGTTTGCCCATGGCGTCCTCGTGCGATCCCCCCGTCCCTCAGGCGGGAAGCGGGGCTCCGGGAAACGGCTAGTTCCCCCCCACGCGCGACGCGTCCTTCGCGTTCGCCTCGAACGCGGCCATCACGGCCTCGTCGCCGGTGTATCCCTCGTCGAGGACCCGCCGCATCGACTCGCGGACCCGTTTCTCGTCCCGCGGCATCACCACGACGAATTTCGGGCCGATCACGTCCCAGAGCGCCAGCACGCGCCAGGCCCGGTCGCTGCCGGTCAGCTCCGCGTGCCGCCGGATCATCGCCCGCAGCGTCCGGATCTCCTCCTCCGGCTGGTCCGCGAGGCGCTCGAGGAGGACCATCTGGGGGTTGCAGCGGCGGGCGAACTCCTCGCCCGCGTCGAGGACGTAGGCGACGCCGCCCGACATCCCGGCGGCGAAGTTGCGTCCGGTGGGCCCGAGGACGACCACCCGCCCCCCCGTCATGTACTCGCACCCGTGGTCCCCCACCCCCTCGACCACCGCGCGGGCGCCGCTGTTGCGGACGGCGAAGAGCTCGCCGCCCGTCGCCCCGTAGGCGGCGACGTTCCCGATCAGGATGTGCTCGCCCGGGAAGATGGCCGTTCCCTTCGGCGGGTAGACGACGAGCGTCCCCCCGGAGAGGCCCTTGCCGAGGTAGTCGTTGGCGTCCCCCTCGAGTTCGAGCGTCACGCCGCGGGGGAGGAAGGCCCCGAAGCTCTGGCCGGCGGAGCCGTTGAACGTGAGGTGGATGGTGTCCGGGGGGAGCCCCGCCGGGCCCCACCGGCGCGTGACCGCGCTGCCCACCTGGGTGCCCACCGTCCGGTGGACGTTGCGGATGGGAAGGGTCGCCCGGACCGACTCCCCCCGTTCGATGGCCGGCCGGCAGAGCTCGAGCAGCGTCGTGCGGTCGAGCGTCCCCGCCAGGCCGTGGTCCTGGTCGATCCGGTGGTGGCGGCCGACCGCGGGCGGGACGTCGGGCCGGTGGAGGAGCGGCGAGAGGTCGAGCCCCTGCGCCTTCCCGCGCGCCGCCGCCCGGTTCATCTCGAGCCGGTCGGTCCGGCCGACCATCGCGTCGACGGTGCGGAAGCCGAGACGCGCCATCAGCTCCCGGACCTCCTGCGCGATGAAGCGCATGAAGTTCACGACGAAGGCGGGGTCGCCAGTGAAGCGGCCGCGGAGCCGCCCGTCCTGCGTGGCCACGCCGACCGGGCAGGTGTTCTTGTGGCAGACCCGCATCATGACGCACCCGAGCGTGACGAGCGGGGCGGTGGCGAAGCCGAACTCCTCCGCCCCGAGCAGGGCCGCGATCACGACATCCCGGCCCGTTTTCAGCTGCCCGTCCGTCTCCAGCACGACGCGGCTGCGGAGGTCGTTCAGGAGCAGCGTCTGGTGCGTCTCGGCCAGGCCCAGCTCCCACGGGAGGCCGGCGTGCTTGATGCTGGTCAGCGGCGAGGCCCCGGTGCCGCCGTCCCAGCCGCTGACGAGGATGACGTCGGCGCGGGCCTTCGCCACGCCCGCCGCGATCGTCCCCACGCCGACCTCCGAGACGAGCTTGACGCTGATCCGGGCCCGGTCGTTGGCGGTCTTGAGGGCGTGGAAGAGCTTGGCGAGGTACACGATGGAGTAGATGTCGTGGTGCGGGGGGGGCGAGATGAGCCCCACGCCGGGGGTGGAGTGGCGGGTCTTCGCGATCCAGGGGTAGACCTTGTGGCCGGGCAGCTGGCCGCCCTCGCCGGGCTTCGCCCCCTGCGCCATCTTGATCTGGAGCTCCTTCGCTTGGACGAGGTAGTGGCTCGTCACGCCGAAGCGGCCCGAGGCGACCTGCTTGATCGCGCTGTTGCGGGAGTCGCCGTTCGCGTCGGGGACGTACCGGGCCGGGTCTTCCCCGCCCTCCCCCGTGTTGCTCTTGCCGCCCAGCCGGTTCATGGCGATGGCCAGCGCCTCGTGGGCCTCCCGGCTGATCGAGCCGTACGACATCGCCCCCGTCTTGAAGCGGCGGACGATCGACTCGACCGGCTCGACCTCCTCCAGGGGCACCGGCGCGTCCGGGAAGCGGAAGGCGAGGAGCCCGCGCAGCGTGCAGATCCGCTTCGACGTGTCGTTGACGAGATCCGAGTAGTCCCGGAAGCGGCGCGCGTCGCCCGTCCGGCACGCCTCCCGGAGCGCGGCGAGGGTCTGCGGGTTGAAGAGGTGGGGCTCCCCGTCGCTCCGCCACTGGTACTGGCCGCCGCTGTCGAGCTCGGGGTCGCCGGCCGGGGAGGCGGGATGGGCGCGGGCGTGGCGCGCCGCCGCCTCGCGGGCGATCTCCTCCAGGCCGATGCCCGCCACGCGGGAGGGCGTCCACGGGAAGTACCGGTCGATCACCCCTGGTCCCAGCCCCACGGCCTCGAAGACCTGCGCGCCGCGGTAGCTGGCCCGGGTGGAGATGCCCATCTTCGAGAGCACCTTCAGCACGCCCTTGGTCGCCGCCTTGAGGTAGTGCCGCGCCGCCTTCGCCGGCGTCGTGTCGGGGATCTCCCCCGACCGCGCCATCTGCTCGACGGAAGCCAGCGCGAGGTAGGGGTTGACCGCCGCCGCGCCGTAGCCGATCAGCAGCGCGAGGTGGTGCACCTCGCGGGGCTCGCCGGATTCCACGATCAGCCCCGCCCGCATGCGGGTCCCCCGCCGGATGAGGTGGTGGTGCAGGCCGGAGACGGCGAGGAGGGAGGGGATCGCCGCGCGCGTCCCGTCCACCCCCCGGTCGGAGAGGACGAGCAGGTTGGCCCCGCCCGCGATCGCCCGGTCGGCCGCGGCGCAGAGCCGGTCCATCGCCCCGGCCAGGCCCGCCCCGCCCCCCCGCGGGTCGACGAGGAGGGAGAGGGGAGCCGCCGCGAAGCCGGGCCGCCGGATCTGCCGGAGCGTCTCCAGCTCCTCGTTCCGGAGCAGGGGCCCCTTCAGGCGGATCTGCCGCGAGCCCGCCGCGCCGCGCGCGAGAAGGTTTCCCGTCGAGCCGACCAGCACGTCCGTCGCCGTCACCAGCTCCTCCCGGAGGGCGTCGATCGGGGGGTTGGTGACCTGCGCGAAGAGCTGGTGGAAATAGTTGAAGAGGAGCTGGGGGCGCTCGGAGAGGACCGCCAGCGGCGTGTCCGTCCCCATCGAGCCGATCGCCTCCACCCCGTCCCGGGCCATCGGGGTCAGGAGGATGCGGAGGTCCTCGGCGGTGTACCCGAAGGCCAGCTGGAGGCGGCGGAGGCCCGCGGGGTCGCGCTCCACGCCGGGGGCCGGGAGCGGCTCGGGCAGGTCTTCCAGGGCGAGGACGCTCTCCTGGAGCCAGACGCGGTAGGGCTGCGCCGACGCCATGCCCTCCTTGAGCTCGTCGTCGCCGACGATCCGCCCCTCCGCGGTGTCCACCAGCAGCATCCGCCCCGGCTGAAGGCGCCCCCGGACGCGGACCTGGTCGGGGGGGAGGCCGAGGACGCCGACCTCGGAGGAGAGGACGACGGCGTCGTCCTTCGTGACGAGGTAGCGCGAGGGGCGCAGGCCGTTCCGGTCGAGGAGGGCGCCGACGCGGGCACCGTCCGTGAAGGCGATCGAGGCCGGGCCGTCCCACGGCTCCATCAGGGTCGCGTGGTAGGCGTAGAAGTCCCGCTTCGCCTCGCTCATCGACTCGTGGTTCTCCCAGGGCTCGGGGACCAGCATGAGCGCCGCCTGGGGGAGCGGGCGGCCGGCCAGGGTGAGGAACTCGAGGACGTTGTCGAGCATCGCCGAGTCGCTGCCGGCGGCGTCGATGACGGGGAGGACCTTCGGGAGGTCGTCCCGGAATGCGTCCGAGACGAACTGCGCCTCGCGGGCGCGCATCCCGTTGACGTTCCCGCGCAGGGTGTTGATCTCGCCGTTGTGGACGAGGGCGCGGTAGGGGTGCGCCCGGTTCCAGCTCGGGAAGGTGTTCGTGCTGAAGCGGGAGTGGACGAGGGCCAGGGCCGAGGTCAGCGACCCGTCGGCCAGGTCCGGGTAGTAGGTCTCGAGCTGGCGGGGCAGGAGCATCCCCTTGTAGCAGATCGTGCGGGCGGAGAGGCTGGCGACGTAGAAGTCGCCGCCGGCCGGCATGCCGTCGCGGATCGCCTTTTCCGCGCGGCGGCGGACGACGTAGAGCTTGCGCTCGAAGGCCGCGGGGTCGGCGTGGGCGCCGCGGGCGAGGAAGACCTGGCGGATGGCCGGCGCGCAGGCCCGCGCCGTCCGGCCGAGGCCGGCGGCGCACGTGGGCACCGTCCGCCAGCCGAGGACGCGCAGCCCCTCCTCCGCCGCGATCGCGTCGAAGGCCCGGCAGCAGGCGCCGGCCGCCGTCCCGTCCTGCGGCAGGAAGACCATCCCCACGCCGTACTCGCCGGCGGCGGGGAGAGACAGGCCGTCCCGGCGCGCCGCCTCCCGGAGGAAGCCGTGCGGGACCTGCATCAGGATCCCCGCGCCGTCCCCCGTGTCCGGCTCGCAGCCGCAGGCCCCCCGGTGGTGCAGGTTCACCAGGGCGGTGAGGGCCTGGCGGACGATGTGGCGGGAGGCGTTGCCGTGCAGGTCGGCCACGAAGCCGATCCCGCAGGCGTCGTGCTCGAGGCGCGGATCGTAGAGCCCCTGGCGGGGCGGGAGGCGGTCGGCCATGTCGGGTCCGCGCGCCGCGACGGCGCGACTGTCCTGTCAATTATTATAACTAATACAAGGATAACTGTGAATCTATTGTTCTAATATAGTATCCGGCCGGGGGGGCGGAATCAAGGGGAATGGCACCGGTCTTTTTCCTGTGCGCGCCGGTCCCGCC
>CAYUME010000379.1:0-5421 GCA_964445475.1 uncultured Planctomycetia bacterium | reverse complement strand
GCCGCCCCTGATACTATGAGGCGCGATTCTTTACATTAAGGTAACCTAGTAATCAGGAATTTCCATCCGGACGGGCACAAGGCCCGTCCCTCACCCGAACTGTTACCTCATCGCATTCTGCATTCTCAATTCTCATTAATTCTGATGCTCTAGTCTCGACCTCTAGCCCTAGCCATCACCCCCCTTTACATCCCTCCCAATACCGTTCACTTAATCTGTAAAAGTGAAGGGTCCCAGAGCTCCCCCCCGGAGGGTGCGAAACGACCAGGCCTGGTCGCCGAGGCCGGTCCGGGCCCCCGGAGAAGGCCCCGCCTTCGTCTTGAGGGAAACCCCGGGCGGGGATAGAATCGGAAGTGACGCCAAGGGCCTTGCTGCGGGTGCCCCCATGCTTGTGCGAGTCCCCCGTCTGATCCTCCTTCCGGCGCTGCTTGCGCTCCTGCCCGCCTGTGGCCCTGAGCCTCGCGACTCGACTCCTCCGTCTACAACCAGCCCCCAGAAGACCCGAGTCGACCTCTACGGCGATCCCCTCCCCCCCGGCGCGATTGCGCGGATGGGGACGGCACGATTCAGGCATGAGGATTCCGTCAACACAATCGCCTTCTCGCCTGACGGAAGGCTGTTGATCTCCGGGACCGGCCTTCGCGAGACCTTGTATCCCAGCAACGCCGTTTATCTGTGGGACCTGGCGACGGGCAGAGAGCGCTACCGCATCGCCGTCCCCAGGGGACCGGTCATGTCGGTGGCCTTCTCGCCGGACGGGAAAACGTGGGCCATGGCGAGCGAGAACATCGACGGCGACGACAACGCCATCTCCCTCCGATCGGCGTCCGACGGGAAGGAGCTCCTCCGGTTTCATGGACACGAGATCCTGGTGTGGGATGTCGCCTTCTCCCCGGACGGGAAGACGCTGGCCTCCCGAGGCGGGGACGACACGATCCGGCTGTGGGACGTCGCCACGGGCAGGGAGCGCCTCAAGATCGAGGAGACGGACTCCGGCTCCCCCCCGACCGTCGCGTTCTCCCCCGACGGCAGGACGCTGGCCGCAGGATACGATCTTTGGGATGCGGTCTCGGGAAGGAAGCGACTGCATCTCGAGACCGACGACACCTTCAGCATGCAGGTTGTTTTTTCGCCCGACGGCAACATGCTGGCGTCAGCTCACGAAAGTGTCG
The DNA here is from genome assembly GCA_964445475.1 of uncultured Planctomycetia bacterium. Classification (GTDB taxonomy): domain Bacteria; phylum Planctomycetota; class MHYJ01; order CAYUME01; family CAYUME01; genus CAYUME01. The sequence goes on along the minus strand of CAYUME010000379.1, from coordinate 4,249 downwards.
TCTGTCTGTGGAATGCCGACACGGGCAAGCGGATTCGAGAGCGGTCTGCATTGCGCGGCGAGCTGCCCGCTTTCGATTTCGGGGATCTGGACAGCGTCCGGTCCGTCGTCTTTTCTCCGAACGGGAACCTGCTGGTCGTGTGCTGGCATTCCAAGCTGCGGGTTTACGATGTGGCCACTGACAAGGAGGTCTTTGTCCTGAATCTGCTCTCGGAGAAAAGGAGGGGACTTTACCGGTTCAAGTCCGCCGCGTTTTCCCCGGACGGAAGCCTCCTGGCCGTGGGCTGCGAAAGCGGGCTGATCCGCATGTGGGACACGGCGACCTGGACGGAGCGCCACCGGCGGGAGGCGCATCGCCGGATGGTCCATGCGATCGCCCTTTCGCCCGATGGCCGGACGCTCGCCTCGGGCAGCAACGACGGGACCATCCGCCTGTGGGACGCGGCGACGGGGAAGCCACGCGGCGCGATCGGGGGGGACAAGGAAGGATTCGCCTCCGTCGCCTTCTCACCCGACGGGAAGACGCTGGCTTCCGGTGACGCGATCGGGACGGTCCGTCTCCACGATGCCGCGACGGGCAGCCTGCTCCACACGTTCACCGAAAAGGCCAATGCGCGCGCCCGCGGTGTCGCTTTCTCGCCCGACGGCGATTATCTGGCCGCGACCAGCCCGATGTGCCTGTGGGAACTCGACACGGGGAACAAGCATCTCGACTTCGAGCCCGGCGTGTTCGGGTGCACGATCTCCTTTTCACCGGACGGCAGGATCATCGCCTCGCAGGAATGTCTCTGGGATGCGATCAAGGGAAAGGTGCTCCATCGTCTTGCGGGCCACAAGAACAGCATCATGTCCGTCGCCTTTTCTCCGGACGGCAAACTGCTGGTGACGGGAAGTGTCGGGGGACGCCATTCCCAGGACGACAGCTCGATCCGCCTGTGGGAGATGGCCACGGGAAAGGAAATCTACAAGGTTGCGGAGGAGAAAGGCCTCATCGCGTCCGTCGCCTTTTCCCCGGATGGCGGCCTGTTCGCGTCGGGAGGACTCGATAAAACGATCCGGCTGCGGGAAACGGCAACGGGAAAAGAGCTCGTCAGGCTGGAAGGACGGGCGGGATCGGTTCTGCACGTCGTCTTCTCGCCGGACGGAAGGAGACTGGCTTCCGGCCATTCGGATTCGACGATCCTGATCTGGGATGTTGCTTACGTCGAACCGTCGACAACGCGGAGGCCCCTCAAGCCGGGGGAGATGGAGTCCTGGTGGGAGAACCTAGCGGGAGATGACAGCCCCCGGGCCCACCGGGCGATCTGGCGGATCGGCGCGAACGACGGGGCCGTCATCCCTTTTCTGCGGGATCGGTTGCGGCCGGATCCCCCTGACGAGCGCACGTCCGAGCGGGCCGGGCGGATTCTTGTCGACTTGGATCACGACGACATCGCCGTGCGGGAAAAGGCCGCGCGCGAGCTGGTCGTGGCGGGTTCTACCGCTGAGTCGATGCTGCTGATCGCGCGGGATGCTGCCGGATCGGCGGAAGTCAGGGCCCGGCTCGATCATATCCTCGACGGACTTCACCCACCATTCCCCGTCCCCCTCGGCGAGCCCCTCCGCCGTTGGCGCGCCATCCAGGTGCTGGAGCGGATCGGGTCGGAGGAGACGAAGGAGGTGCTGGAGATGCTGGCCAACGAGTCGCCGTCCCTGCGGGAGCGCCGGGAGGCGGAGGCGGCGCTGGAGCGGTGGCGCAAACGCTGAAAGGCGGCCCCCTTCACGTTCTGTTGAGTGTAGAAGTCTCACCCGAGGAAGAGAGGATGATCCGACGTCGGCTTGCCAGGATGGGATCGCTTCGCGAAAGGCTTTTGCGGCCGCTTGCTGCCGTTGTGCTGGTGACGGCCGTTATTTGTGTTTTTCTGATCGTCCCCGCCTTCGCCGCCCCACCCGCCTTTCCCGGCGCCGAGGGATTCGGCGCGGAGACCCCCGGCGGCCGCGGCGGGAAGGTCCTCAAGGTCACGAACCTGAATGCCAGCGGCCCCGGCAGCTTGCAGGCGGCCTGCAGCGCAAAGGGGCCGAGAATCGTGGTCTTCGACGTCTCGGGGGTGATACGCGGGGACGTGGTGATTACCGAACCGCGCATCACCGTCGCCGGGCAGACCGCGCCGGGCGCGGGGATCACGATCGAGGGCGTGTTCTCCACCGCGTACCAGCGGAACAACCCGGTCCACGACGTGGTGGCCCGGTTTCTGCGGGTGCGGCCCCGCCCCGGGGGAGGAGCCCAGGGAGACGCCGTTCAATTCTCCATCGTCGACCGGGCGGTGCTCGATCACGTCTCCTGCTCCTGGGCCGAGGACGAGACCGTCGACATCTACACGCGCGCCAGGGATGTGACCATCCAGTGGTGCACCCTCACGGAATCTTCCGTCGAAGGACACGAAAAGGGCCGGCATAACTATGGACTGATCAGCGGCCCGGACAGCGGCCGCATCTCCATCCACCACAACCTCTTCGCCCATCACTTCCGCCGGAATCCCGCCGTCGGCAACGGACCGGTGGACTTCCGGAACAACGTCGTCTACAACTTCCGCGACGGGTGGTCCCACGAGGGGAATTACCGGGGCACGTCCGGATTCAACATCGTCGGCAACTACTACAAGGCCGGGCCGAACGCGCCCAAGCTGACCCTGTTCGCGTTCGAGCCGGGGGTGCCTTACTATGTTGTGGACAACTTCGTCGAAGGCGCCGGACCGGTGGGAGATCCCTGGAAGGAGACGCACGCGCTGTCCAGACCGTACTCGTCGTGGGTCGGCGGAGGACATGGCGTGCGGCAGGAGAAAGAGACACCCGTTCCCGCCGTGAAGACGCACACGCCGGCGAAGGCCTGCGCGCTGGTGCTGGAGACGGCCGGGTGCCTCCCTCGCGACGTGGTGACCGCCCGGATTATCGGGGAAGTGAAGTCGGGAAAGGGAAGCTGGGGCCGCCACGCGCCGAAGGACCTGATGGAGGGGCTCGCCGCGGGCACACCGCCCGCCGACTCGGACCACGACGGCATGCCCGACGACTGGGAGCGCCGCCGGAAGCTGGATGTCGGGAAAGACGACTCCGCGAAAGGGATGCCCTCCGGGTACACCGCGATAGAAGAGTACCTCAACGAGCTGGCGGCGGGGTTGATCGGGCGCTGAGGGCGCGAGGTCGGATCAAAGGGTTTGCGCGCGCCCTTTCCCCCTCCCTGGAGCCTCGCCTTCCTCCCCCCTTCGCGTAAGCCTGAAGTGCCCTTCACTCTCGCCCTCCCCCCTTCACATTCTGACAGAAGGTGAAGGAATTGTACGCATCGTAATGTGTAGATTCTGGCGATTATCAGACCAAAACAAGCCGCAGCATAATCTGGTGCGGGACTATTAGGAGTCACTTTTTCGTTTCAAAAACCCTTTAGGAAACTGCACCAATATCCCCCCCGGCCTTGCTTTATTGCGTTCGCCCGTCAAGAAGGGAAGCAAACCATCACGGAAAATCGCGGCCTTTCCCGCCTCTGCAACCCGCCCCGCCCCCTTGCAGCCCCCGTCCTGCCGACTATACGTCCTTCCGAAAGACCCGACCGGAGCCTGAACCTGGCGCCTTGAAGATCCTAACCGCTCCTGGAAGAACCCAATAAAGGATACCCGGCATCGAGTCCCTTTCCGGAACTTCGGGTCCTTTCCCGGGTTTAATCCAGGGTTTGGCTTCCCGAATCCAATGGAGCGATCCCCCGTGAAATCCATGATCCGTCTGTTTCTTTGCCTTCTTGCAGCCCCGCTGTTCGCTCAGCCTTCCTATCCGCCCACATTCAAGGACGCCCGCGTCGAGACCTACCGAAAGATCGACTCCGGCGAGCTGAGGCTTTGGATCTTCGGAGAGTCGGATCCCAAGGTGCAGAAGCCCGCGATTGTGTTCTTCTTCGGCGGTGGTTGGCATGGGGGTTCACCGGCCCAGTTCGAGAATCAGGCCCGGCATTTCGCAAAGCGCGGCATGATCGCCATCACCGCCGACTACCGCGTGGAGTCCCGGCACGGCGTGCAAGTGGTGGAATGCGTGAAAGACGCCAAGGCCGCCATCGCCTGGGTCCGGGAAAATGCCCAGCGGCTCGGCATTGATCCGGACAAGATTGCCGCGTCAGGAGGTTCCGCCGGTGGTCACCTCGCCGCCTGCACCGGCACGATCAGCGGTTTCGGCAGCGACGAACGTCCCAACGCCATGATCCTCTTCAACCCCGCCTGCACGCTCGCTCC
>CAYUME010000378.1:3136-5425 GCA_964445475.1 uncultured Planctomycetia bacterium | reverse complement strand
TTGGCCTGGCTCTCCCCGGCGAAGGCGGCCTGCAGGTTGTCGGCGGTGGACATGGACGGCTCCTTAAGAATAGGTCCAATAAGCCCTTATATTGAAGCTGTTTCCCTCTGCGATCTCCACAGCGCCAACCGGGGCGGCAGCTCATCGGGGGATGTGGTGCCCGTCTTCCCGAGCTGCTGGACGGTGATCGAGGCGACGAGGCAGCCGACGAGGGCGGCCTCGGGGAGGGTCGCGCCGGCGCAGAGCGCGAGGACCGCCCCCGCCGTCGCGCTGTCGCCTGCCCCCGTCGGGTCGACCGGCCCCTCCACGCGGACGCCCGGAACGACGGTCCAGGCCGGGTCGCTCACCACCATCCCGGCCGCGCCGCGCGTGGCGCAGACGGGAGCGCCGGTTTCGCGCCGCATCGCTGCGACGGCACGCTCGAGGTCCGCGAGCGCGACCTCCTCGCCCGGGAGGGGATTGTCGCGCCCGACCGCCTCGAACTGGTTCGGCTTGATGATCACGTTTCGGTAGCGCCGGATCCGGCGCCGGCTGTCCGCCCAGAAGACGACGCGGGGGGAGCGCGGCGCGCGGTCCGCGATCGCCTCCCGGACGGCCGCGGGGACCGCCCCGCAGTCGTCCTCCTCGGCCTGGTCCATCACGACGAGGGCGTCGATCGCCGGGAGGAGGCGGTCGAGGGAGGCGACGATCCGGGCGGCGACCTCCGGCGGGGTGGGGAGGCGGTTCTTCGTGTCGTAGCGCGAGTGCTCGCCCGCGAGCGTCGGATCGCCGGCGTTCCGCGGCTTGAGGTACGTCGGGGTCCGTCGGCCGGGAACGCGGTGGAGGTGCTCCGTCGAGCACCGGATGCGGGCCAGGGCGGCGCGGAGATCGTGCCCCTCGCCGTCGTCCCCCGTGAAGCCGACGGCGTGAAGGGTTCCCGCGCCGAGGGCGGCAAGGTTGTTCGTCACCGTCCCCGCCGCGCCGGGGTCGCAGCGGACGCCGACGACTTGGTGGGCGGTCCGGCCCGTCTCGACGCTGGCCTCGGCCAGGGCGGGGTCGACGTCGAGGTACTTGTCGAGGAAGAAATCGCCCACGACCGCGAGGCGGGCGGCGGGGAACCGGGCGATCAGCGCCCGGAGCCGGTCGTCGGTCAGGTGGGCGGCTTCCGCGGGCATGGCGATCGGGGGCCTTTCCGGGGGGACCGGGGGACTCGGGGCCGGGCGGTTGCCCAGCGGTCTCACGCCTTGGACAGCGCCTGGTAGAGGGCCAGGAGGAAATCCCGGTTGTCCGCCTTGAGGCGCCGCACCGTGCCGCCCATGCGGCTGAACGTCTTGTTGTATCGGAGGTAGTAGGCCGGGTCGGTCTCCGGCGGCTCGCCCGCCGACCAGTCCCACGCGGTCTCGGCGAGGTCCGTGACGACGATGAAGTGCTTCTCGATGCGCGTGCCGCGCTGGATTGCGAGGTTCTGGGCGATCGAGAGGGACTTCTCGAAGATCATCGGGCTCATGACCGCCGAGCCGACGGAGAGGTAGACGCCGCCGTCGAGGCGGCTGATCCCCTCGGCGTAGGTGAGGAAGTCCCGCTGGGCGGCGCGGCCGAGGGAGGCGCCGTGGTTCATCGGGTGATTGTAGATGATGTCGTGACCGAACATCGGGTGACCGGTGAACGGCACGTGGAGCCGGAAGGCGGCGGCCTGGGCGCTGAACCGCTTCCAGGGGTGGGGGACGGCGATGCGGCCCGGCCGGAGCTTGAATCGCTTCACGATGCCGAGCAGGTCCGCGGCGGCGGCGGCCTTTTCCGGGTCGGTCCGGAGCGCCCCGACGGCGGCCGCCTCGAGGCCTTCGGGCGGCGGGATCACCAGCCCCTCGCCCTGGATGAGCGCACCCACGGACTCGCCGTACCCGCGCCCCTCCCAGACGCCGACGTTCAGGGCGAGGTTGATGAAGAATCCGGTCTCCTGCCAGTTGCCGAAGCGCCCCTCCCGCACCATCGCCTCGACGTCCTCGCAGCTCTTCCCCTGGAAGGCGAACTCCCAGTCGTGGATGATCCCCGCGCCGTTGGTGGCCAGGTGCGTGAGCCAGCCGCCTTCCAGCAGCTTGATGAGGACGGGGCCGAGGCCGTTCTTGATGGTGTGGGCGCCAAAGGCGAGCATCACGGGTCGGCCGTGCGTCCGCGCCTGCCGGATCCGCTCCGCCGCCGCGGCGATCGTCTCGCGCGACGCGGCGGGGAGGTCCGCCGGCGCCCGGTCCGGCGGCACGTGGTCCTTCTCGATCTCCTTCTTGTTCTCCCGCGCCGCCAACGGCTCCATCC
>CAYUME010000378.1:0-3126 GCA_964445475.1 uncultured Planctomycetia bacterium | reverse complement strand
GGGCCGTTCGCGATGTCAGCTTATCGCCATTACTCTAACAGAATTCGGGCCGTTGGAAATATTATGTTGGGGGGCTTCTCAGCCGCGGAGGAGCGCCGTCCGGAGTTCCGGGAGGGTGCGCGCGCCCGCATCCAGGACGCGCTGGAGGCGGTCGTGGGCCCGTCGGAGGGCGTCGGGCGTGACGAGCCGGCTGCCCTTGGTGCCCGGCTTGCCCCGCGTGTAGACCCGCCGGTGCGGCGACGCGCCGTCCCCCTCCCAGGCCGCGACCAGCGCGCGTCGGCCCTGCCAGCCGCCCCGCATCTCGAGGAAGAGGGCGAGCTGCACCTGCCGGAAGGCCTCGACCGGGACGTGGTTCTGGCGGACGACCTGGTCTTCCGCCTCCTCGAGCGTGTCGGCGTGAAGGTTGGTCGCCAGCAGGTGGCCCACGGCCGGCAGCGTGAAGTAGGCGCGGAGGCTGGGCCCCCAGAGATAGGCGTAATAGACGCCCCAGCCGATCTCGTGGCAGACGTAGCAGCGGCGCGGCGCGGGGGCCCGGATCCCCGCCTCGATCGTCTCGGTGTCGACGGCCGGGACGAGGTCGACGTCGGGGGGGACGAAGTTGAGCAGGGCGCCCATGACCGTGGTCTTGCCAGCCCCGCCGGGGCGCGCCCCGACCAGGAAGGAGGCCCCGGAGCCGATCGCCGCCAGCAGGTAGTCGGCCAGATCCCGGGTCACCGTCTGCGCATCGAGGAGGTCGACGATGGAGAACATCCGCCCGCCGCGCTGGTTGCAGCGGTCGATCTCCGCGCAGTGGCGGTCGACGGCGTCGCTCATGGCGGCATGGTATCGGGCGCGGAGGGCGGCGTCAAAGGTCCCCGGATGGCGTGCGGGGAGACAAAGCATGGGGAGCACTCTGTAGCGGCCGTGTCCGGACGGGGGCAGCTCCTCCGTGGCGGCGGACGCGCCGGAGGCGAGGAGGCAGCGCGCAGGCGAACAGGAGACGACGCCTCATCGGTCCGCGCCTATGCCGACCCGCTGCCGGATGAACTCCCTGAGCGCGGCCCGCTCGGCCTCGTCGAGCCGCCCGTCGCCGTCCTTGTCGAACCGCTTCCGGAGCTCCTCGAGCTGACTCGCGCGGGACGCGGCGGGATCGGGGGGCGGCGGACCCTCGCCGGGGCGGACCGGCGTCCCGTCCGCGGCGGTGCCGAAGAGGAGGCGGTAGAGGAACTCGGTGTCGGAATACCCCGAGCGGCCCCCCGCCAGGGCGGTCAGGATCCCGTCGGCCTGCCGCACGACGACGAGCTTCCGCTCCCGGCTGACATAAAGGCGCTGGTTGCCCGCGCCGGCCGCCATGACGAGGTCGGCGGGGAGCCGGTCGCCGCGGTGAAGGTCGGTGGCCACCGCCAGCATCGGGATGCGGAGGCGCTGCTGGGGCGTGGTCGGCCGGTTCATCCACCACGTCAGGCCGTAAGCCGGATTGGCCTTCGTGCCGTCGAAGCAGGCGTCGAGCAGGTCCTTCCGGACGATCTCCTTTCCTTCCCACGTCCCGCCGAGGCGGACCCACTCGCCGAACGCCGCCCAGTCCCGGGCGGTCAGCTGCGCCCCGGAGGGGATCGTCGGGTTCCCGTCCGGGCCCTTCCGCCAGCCGCCGACCTTCACGCCGATCGGGTCGAGGATCCGGCGCTTCAGGTAGTCGACCGCGCTCTCCTTCGAGTCGGCGAGCTTGAGGCGCATCAGCTCGCCGAAGACCTGGAAGGCGACGGCGCCGTACTTGAACTGGTCGCCCGGGTCCGTGACCATCGGCATGGCGACGGCGTCCGCATAGGACGGGACCCGGCCGGCCTCCCCGCCGGTCTCGATGCCGCTCGTGAGGCTGAGCAGATGGCGGATCGTGACGCGCGCTTTGCGCGGGTCGTCCTTCCAGGCGGGAATCGTGTCGGCGACCGTGTCGTCGAGCCGGAAGAGGCCGTCCTGGACGGCGGCGGCGGCGACGACGCCGGCGAAGCTCTTGGTTCCGCTGGCCAGCTCGTGGGCGCGGTCCGGGGCGCCGCCGTTGGGGTAGTCCTCGAAGACGACCTTCCCGTCGAGCCGGACGAGCATCGAGATGCCGCGGAAGCGGGCGCTGTATTCCGCGGCGGCGCGGTAGCGGTCGGCGTCGGAGGGGGCTGTGTTCGCCGGGGCGTCCGGGGCCGGGGTCTCTTCGCTGCGGAGGGGGCCGGGTCCGACGAGGAGGGGGAGGACCAGAAGGGGACACGTGCGGAGAGGGTGTCGTGGCCTCGATTTCATGGCGGGCTTCCAGTGTCCCCGCGTGTCCAGCGGTTGAACCCGCGACCCAACGGCGGGTTCCGGTGTGTCGCATCTGGAGAAATACGACACAGCCATCGGGGCGCGAGGCCGACGCGGGATGGAGGAGGCGCTCCGGTGCGGTCACCGCGACAGGACCTCCAGCGTGTCGACCTTCCCACGGCAGTACGGTCTCAGGGCCTCGGCGGTCAGGGGCTTCATCGTGGCCACGTCCTTCCGGAGATGTGCCCGGAAGAAGAGGAGGGTCGCGGCGCGCGTCACCGGTTGGGCGTCCTCGCGCGAGGCGGAGGGGAGCATCGCGCGTCGTCCCGGGGCGCCGGTGGAGTCGGAGAAGGCCGTGTGGTCCGCGTTGGCCAGCCAGAGGAGGGTCTTGTCGCCGGCCGGCCACAGCGCGAACCCGCGCCGGCGGTTCTCCGGCTCGAGGCCTTGCTGCACGTCGCGGCTGCCCGTGATGCCCAGCAGCGGCGTCCGAAGCGTGGCGTAGCTCGCCTCGGTGAAGAACGGCTCGCCGGGCCCCTGGGGCGAGAGGGCCACGCCGCACGACACGCGCGGGTCGGAGAGGTCCGGAGCGAGGCCCTTGCCGGGCGGCACGGGAGGCGTCAGCCAGTCCAGCGCCGGGCGCGCACCGCAGACGACCAGCGTCGTGTAGGCGCCGTACGAGTGGCCCATCATCCCGACGTGCTCCAGGTCCAGCCGGCCGCGGAGGCGCTCGTGATCCCGGTTCCACTCCGCGGCACGGTCCAGGGTGAAGCCCACGTCCTTCGGCCGGCCGAGCACCTCCGCCGCGTCGCGCGTCATCGCCTTCAGGTTCTCCGCGAACCGGAAGCCGCGCTTCAGGACCTC
>CAYUME010000377.1:1353-5429 GCA_964445475.1 uncultured Planctomycetia bacterium | reverse complement strand
GGAAGGCGGGGACGTCGACCAGGTTGTGGCGCTCCAGCGGGTCGCTCTCCAGGTCGTAGAGGCCGTTCTTGTCCCACACCCCGTGCGTGAAAACGTACTTCCAGCGGTCGGTGCGCAGGGCGAAGACGGACGGCGTGGCGGGGAAGTTCCACTCCCAGTAGTACTCGTAGAAGATCCGGTCCCGCCAGGGGATCGTTTCGCCCCGGAGGAGGGGGAGGAAGGACCGGCCGTCCACCGCGCGCCCCGCCGGGAAGGCGCACCCGGCCGCCGCCAGGAGCGTCGGCGCCACGTCGATGTTCTGGACCATCTGCGGGACGACCGTGCCGGGCTTGACGAGGCCCGGCGCGTAGGCCAGCATCGGCACGCGGAGGGAGGTCTCGAAGGCGTCGCGCTTGTCGTAGAAGCCGTGCTCGCCGAGGGCGAACCCGTTGTCGCCGAGGTAGAGCACCAGCGTGGAGCGGGAGAGGCCCGTCTCGTCGAGGTACGCCAGGACGCGCCCGATGTTCTCGTCGAGGCCGTGGACCGTCTCGGCGTACTGGCGGTAGAGGGCGTCGAACGAGGGGACGGGATCGTCGTCGAGGGGGCCGGTCTCCATGTGGTCGACGCCGTGGATGCCGTAGCGGCGGTCGCGGACCCAGCGCGGCTGGGAGGCGTAATTCTCCTCGGTGTTGGCCATGGTCTCCGGGCGCCGGACCTTCGCCTGCGCGTAGCGGCCCTGGTGGCGCGGGGCGGGGGTGAAGGGGAAATGGACGGCCTTGTAGGAGAGCTGGAGGAAGAAGGGTTTCGCGCGGGCGCGCTTCAGCCACGCCAGCGCGACGTCGGTGAGGACGTCCGTCGTGTAGCCTTCGATCGTGCGGCGCTGCCCGTCGACGTTCAGCTCGGGATTGAAGTAGGCGCCCTGCCCGCGGAAGCTCGCCCAGTGGTCGAAGCCCGGCTGCGGGTCGTCGCGGTCGTGGCCCATGTGCCACTTCCCCACGAAGGCGGTCTCGTAGCCGGCCTCCCGGAGGACCTGCGGGAAGAAGAGGGTGCCGGGCGGGATCGGCCGCTGGTTGTCGATCACGCCGTGGCGGTGGGCGACCTGGCCGGTGAGGATGGAGGCCCGGCTCGGCGAGCAGAGGGAGGTGGAGACGAAGGCGTTGCGGAGGTGCGCCCCCTGCGCCGCCATGCGGTCCAGGTTCGGCGTCTCCAGGAAGTCCGGCGCCTCCTTCAGGAAGCCCAGGAAGTCGTGGCGGTGGTCGTCGCTGACGATGAGGACGATGTTCCGCCGGGGCGCGTCGGCGGCCGGCGCGCGGTTCGCGGGCGCCGCGGCGCAGGCGAGGGGGACGGCGACGACGCAGGGCGCGAGGACCCGGCGGAGCCGGGCGATGGGACGGAGACGCATCGGGGGACCTCGTGATCGGGGGACACGTCGAACACGCGCGCCGTATAGGTATCAGGCCGCACCGCAGTCGGTCAAGGGGCGCAAGGGGGTCGCCGGCACGCCCGCTTTCCTGTATCCTTTCGAGCGCGACCCCGCACTACAGGGCGGAAAAGCCCGCGGCGCGGCCGGGTCGCGTCGGCGACGGGCCGTGACGACGGGCGGCGGATCGAGGGAGGAGACAAGCATGGGACGAGATCGCCTGCGGGAGATCGCGCGGGGAACGGTCCTGCTCGGGGCTGCCGCCCTCGGGCTCCACGGGCCGGCGCCGGCCGCCGAGCCCGCGCGCCCGCCCCTGAACGTCGTCGTCATCCTCGCCGACGACCTCGGGTGGAAGGACCTCGGCTGCTGCGGGAGCACGTTCTACGAGACGCCGGCGATCGACCGCCTCGCGACCCAGGGCATGCGGTTCACGCAGGGGTACGCGTCGGCGAACGTCTGCTCCCCGACGCGCGCCAGCCTGCTGACCGGGAAAAACCCCGCGCGGCTCCACACCACCAACTTCTTCGGCGGGAACCGGCGCGGGTCGCTCCTCCCCCCGGAATACCGCCAGTCGCTCCCCGCCGAGGAGACGACGCTGGCGGAGGCGCTGCGCGCGGGCGGGTACCGCACGGCGATCGCCGGGAAGTGGCACCTCGGCGGCAAGGGGTCGCAGCCGGCCGACCACGGCTTCGAGGTGGTGATGGGCGCGGACGCGCGACCCGGCGGCGGGCCGCCCGACGACCCGCACTTCTCGACCCGGCTCTCCACCGAGTCGGCCCGGTTCATCGAGGAATCGAAAGGGGGGCCGTTCTTCCTCTACCTGCCCCTCCACTCGGTCCACGTCCCGCTCAAGACGCGCCCGGCGCTCCTCGAGAAGTACCAGGCGAAGGCCGCCGCCCTCCCCGCCTCCGACGCGCCGCGCGAGGTCCCGGTGGGCGACCACCGCGCGCGCGCCGTCCAGGACCACCCCGTCTACGCCGGCATGGTCCAGGAGATGGACGAGGCCGTCGACCGCGTCCTCAAGCAGCTCGAGGCCTCGGGCGTCGCCGACCGGACGGTCGTCGTCTTCACCTCCGACAACGGCGGCCTGTGCACGGCGGAAGGATCGCCCACGGCGAACCTCCCGCTGCGCGCGGGGAAGGGGTGGAACTACGAGGGCGGGATCCGCGTGCCATGGATCGTGCGCCTGCCGGGGCGCGTTCAGGCGGGGACGACGTGCGACGTCCCGATCGTCACCGCGGACCTCTACCCGACGCTGATGGCCCTCGCGGGGCTTCCGATGCCGCCGGACCAACAGGTCGACGGCGCCAGCTTCGCGCCCCTCCTGGAGCGGACGGGCGGGATCGCGGAACGGACGATCTACTGGCACTACCCGCACTACAGCAACCAGGGCGGGCGGCCGTGCGGGGCGCTGCGTGCCGGCGACCGGAAGCTGGTGGAATTCTTCGAGGGACCCCGCGCGGAGCTCTTCGACCTCGCGCGCGACGCCGGGGAGTCGAAGGACCTCGCGGCGGCCGAGGCGGAGACCTCGGAGGCGCTGCGCAAGCGGCTCGCGGCGTGGCGCGAGGCCGTCGGCGCCCAGATGCCGACGCCGAACCCCGAGCCCGTCGAGCCGTTCGGGCCGAAGGGGAACCCCGGGAAGTCGAAGCCCGGGGCGGGCAAAAAGCCGTGACCGCAAGCCCGGCCGGGATCCGCCATCGGGCGCAGTCCCTTCTGGTTTCTAGAAACCAGCAATCCCGGGCGGGTCGGGGATGCCGTTCCACCTCCCATGCAAATAGCGTGCCAATCAGGCGAATTCCGTCGCAAGTAACTGGCCCGAAACAGGTTGCTGTCGATTTGCCCGGTGTGACGCCCCCGGTCGGATGTTTCGTTTCGTAACATTGATTCGCCTCCGTGCGCTTCCTTATTATTTGTACCCATCACGGTGACAGCCCCGGGAAAGGACTCGCATGCCCCTCTCGACATTCGTATCGGCCTCTCGAAAGCATTCCGGCCGCTTCGGCCCGTTCGCGTGCCTGGCCGCGGTGCTCAGCCTCCAGGGCCTTGCCCGCGCCGCCGACGTCCGCGCGGACGTCGAGGCCCGGCTCAAGGCCGCCCCGAAGGCCCACCCGCGCCTCTTCTACGACAAGGCCGCCGAGGCGCCGCTCCGGCGCAAGATCGAGGGCGACCCGCTCCTCGCGAAGGCCCTCGCCTCGGTCGCGGCGGCGGCAGACGGGATGATGGACGACGCGCCCGTCGACCGGGGCCGGCAGGTCGGCCGCAGGCTCCTCGGCGAATCCCGGAAATGCCTTGAGCGCGTCCTCCACCTCGCCTTCGTCCACCGGATGTCGGGCGAGCGACGGTATCTCGACCGCGCGAAGAAGGAGCTGCTGGCGGCGGCCGCCTTCAAGGACTGGAACCCGAGCCACTTCCTCGACGTGGCCGAGATGACCGCGGCACTGGCGATCGGCTACGACTGGCTCTTCGACGCGCTCGGCGCCGACGCGCGCGCGGCCGTCAAGGACGCCATCGTCGAGAAAGGCCTGAAGCCGTCGCTCAAGGTCCGCGGCGGGTGGTCGACGGGCACCAACAACTGGAACCAGGTCTGCCACGGCGGGATGACCCTCGGCGCGCTGGCCTTGCTCGAGGACGAGCCGGACCTCGCCGCGCAGATCCTTCTCCGCGCCCTCGACGGCCT
>CAYUME010000377.1:0-1343 GCA_964445475.1 uncultured Planctomycetia bacterium | reverse complement strand
CCCCCACGCCATGGCCGAGTACGCCCCCGACGGCGCCTACCCGGAGGGGCCGGGGTATTGGGGATACGGGACGACGTACAACGTCGTCCTGATCGCGGCGCTCGAGTCCGTCCTCGGGACCGACTTCGGGCTCGCGAGCGCCGAAGGATTCATGAGAACGCCCGACTACTACGTGCACGTGACGGGGCCGACCGGGTTCTTCTTCAACTATTCCGACTGCGGCGCCGGCTCCGGCGTCTCCCCGGCGATGGCCTGGTTCGCCGCGCGGCGGAAGGACCCGTCGCTGCTCTGGCTCGAGACGAAACATCTTGAGGCGCTCGTCGCCCGGCCGGGCCGGGGCGGCGGCCGCTTCTTTCCGCTCCAGCTCGTCTGGTCCGCCCCGGCCGCGGACGTGAAGCCGCTGTCAGCGCTCGCCTGGTCCGGCCGCGGCACGACGCCCGTCGCCTGCTTCCGCAGCGGCTGGGACGAACAGGCCGCGTTCGTCGCCGTCAAGGCCGGTTCCCCCTCCGCCAGCCACGCCCACATGGATGTCGGCTCCTTCGTGATGGACGCCGTCGGCGTCCGGTGGGCCGAGGACCTCGGGATGCAGGACTACAACTCCCTCGAGTCCCAGGGGATCAGCCTCTGGGACCGTAAGCAGAGCGGGGACCGGTGGACGGTCTTCCGCCTGAACACGAAGAGCCACAACACCCTCGTCGTGAACGGGCAGGACCAGCTCGTGGAAGGCCGCGCGCCGATGGTCAAGGTCGCGACGGACGGCCCGATGCCGCGCGCGGTCGTCGACATGGCCCCCGTCTACAAGGGACAGCTGGCCTCGGCCCTGCGGGGCGTCGGCCTCCGTGGGGACCGGTCGGTCCTCGTCCAGGACGAGATCCGGGCCGCGGACGGGAAGGCCGTCGTCCGCTGGGGGATGGTGACGCGGGCGGAGGCGAAGATGGACGGCGCCGTCGCGACGCTGACCCGCGACGGGAAGACCCTGACGCTCCGGGTGCTCGAGCCGGCCGGCGCGGCGCTGAAGGTCTACCCGACCGACCCGCCTCCGGCGAAGCACGACGCGCCCAACAAGGGGACGCGGATGGTGGGATTCGAGACGGCGCTGGAGCCCGGCGCGGCGGCGCGGCTGGCGGTCTGGCTGGCGCCGGGGAGCGGGGGGGCGCCGCCCGCGCTCGATCCGCTGGCGTCGTGGTGACGCCCGCCCCCCCGGTGACAAGGGAGAAAGAGACCATGCGCAGGACGCCTCGCGGGCGCGGGATCGGAGGGATCGCCGGGCTCCGGCGTGCCGCGGCGGCGTTCCCGCGGCCGGCGGGCGCGGCGGAGACCGGCCGGCCGAACGTGATCGTGAT
>CAYUME010000376.1:0-5430 GCA_964445475.1 uncultured Planctomycetia bacterium | reverse complement strand
GGCGTCAGCCGGAGGGGGTGGCCGTGGTGCGAGCAGACGCCGGCCGTTCCGTCCGGCGCGAGCGCGTAGGTCCCGCCGTCCGGGCAGGCGAGCCGGCCCGCCCCGAACTCGCCCGGCGCGCATTTCGCCTCTGCCAGGGCCGCCAGCGAGGCCGGGACGCGCCCGACGTTGGTTCGGTGGAACAGCGCGGCGTGGCCGATCATCCGCAGGTGGTTGTAGCAGACCATCCGCCGCCGCTCGGTGAGCTTGAGCGACGGCCCGACGAGCCGCCGGATGAAGGGGTCGGAGAGGTAGATGAACCCCTCCTCCTCCTTCGCCCCGCGGGGCATGAGCGTGCGGATGTAGGCGAACTCGGGCGTCTCCCCCAGGCGCCGGACCGGCTTCCCGTCCACGCTTCTCCCCCGGATCGCCTCGAGGACGCGCTGGAAGGCGGCCTTCGAATTGCTCCGCACGTGCAGGCCGGGCTCGGGGTAGGCCGAGAAGACATGCACGGCGCGGTCGGGGGTGGCGACGTGGACGTAGGGAACGCCAAGGATCTCGCCGGTCTCGCGCTTCGCGCCCGGCCGCTTTTCCGCGTTCGCGAGGAATCCGTCCATGCGGGACTGGAAGACCGGGGGCTGCCGGAAGCGGAAGAGAAGCGTCGCATCGCTCCCCTCGCGCAGGTAGAGGTCGCTCCCCGTCACGGCCACCTCCTCGACGACGAGGTCGTAAAAGGGGCGCAGAAGGGGCTGGGTCTCGACGGCGAGCTGATCCTTCAGGCGGTCGCCCACCCGCTGCGTCTTCGCCTCGCGGACCGCCTGGTGGAAGAGGTGCGCCCCCCAGAGGTCGCCCTGGTCGGCGGCGTCCAGCATCCGGCTCAGGGAGCGGAACACCACGAAGTAGAAGTCGTCGGGGACCCGCATCGCGAGGGGCGAGAGGTCCGGCTTCTTCCCGGCGAGCATCTGCTCCCACGGGTGGCTCTGGACCCCGGGGCCGGCCAGGGTGGCAACGTCGACCGGACCGGACCGGCCCCTCCCCGGAGCCGCGGGGGACCTGCCGGGAGGAGGAGGAGGGGCGGCGTCCTCATCCCCCTCCAGGCTCCGGCGACGCTCCGCACCACCGGTCATCGCGTCGAGCTGGAGGCTCTCCTGCACGGCGAGGGCGCCGGTGAACAGGCTGAAGAGATCGACCTCCCCGCCCCGGCCCATCCGGCGCGCCCAGGGCTCGCCGAAGGCCATCCGTTCGACGACCTCGCCGATGTCCTTGTTTTCCCGACGGGCGAGCTGGAGAGCGACATACTGGAGATAGACGTCCCGCGGGTTGAGCGAAAGCCGCCCCATCGCCTCGTCCAGCGTCCACGCCGACGGGGATGGCGGGGGGGCCCCGTCCTGGGCGGGGGCGACGAGGCCGCCGCCGACCAGGACCGTCGCGGCGCCGAGGACGACGGAGAGGCGCGGCCGCGCATGGGGACGAGACATGGAACCCTCCTTCCGGGGCCTGGACGTCCTTCCAAAACGGACGGAATCCCGGCGGGTCTCACCCGGGGAACGGGCGAATCGGATCCATCGGGACCGGCGGCCTTTCTTTTTCCGGCGCCTGGCGGCGCGGCGGACAGGCGCGACGCCCTCCCGGCCGGCCGCGGGCGAGACCGCACCCCTCAGCGTTTCGGCTTCATGGACCGCCCGCCTTCGTGGCCGCCCTTCTTCGCGCCCTTCACGGCCTCCCGTTCCTTGTGATCGTTGTGCCCTTCGCGGCCCATCTGCTTCGCGTCCTTCGTCGCCTCCCCCGTCGGCCCGAAGAACGCGTACCACGCCTCCCCCTGGATCTCCCGCCAGATCGTCAGCGCCAGCTCCCGCGCGTGGTAGTCGCCCCACATCGAGGACTCCCCGCGCGGCGTCTTCGCGCCGGGGGGGACGTAATCCCACCCGTTCGGGCGGTGGTAGACGGAGTGGAGGATCAGCCCCTGGTGCCGCGCGTCCCGGGAGAGGTAGGGGTCGTCGAAGAGGGCGTCGGCGACGGTGAGCCCGGCCTGCCAGTACTTCGTCCCCTCGTTCTGGCGGCCGTTCCGCTTCAGGTACCGCCCGAGCCGCAACAGCCCCTGCGCGGCGATCGCCGCCGCGGAGCTGTCCACCGGCTCCCCGTCGTTGAAGGGGTCGGCGGGGCGGTCGAGATACCCGTCGCCGAGCGCGCGAAGGTCCGGCGCGCCGGTGTCCCAGTAGGGAATCCCGTCCGCCGCGCTGTTCGCGATGTAGAAGTCGGCGGTCGCCTCGGCGGCCTTGCGCCAGCGTCCCTCGACGAGGGCCCGCCCGCCCCACGGGCGCAGCGCCTCGTCGGGGAGCGTCTCCAGGAACTCCAGCTCCTCGGCGAAGCCGAGGACCACCCACGCGAGGCCCCGGGTCCACGTGGTGAAGGGGGAAAACCCCTGCTGGGTGCCCGGGCAGCGGTAGGCCCCGTCGTTGCAGTTGAAGAGGGACTCGTGGGCGACGCGCCCGCGCACGTCGTAGGCGTCCCGCCCCGTCCCGTAGTAGACGGTGTGGCGGGCCGTGGCGTCGGCGTGCCGGACCAGGCGCTCGAGCAGGGAGATCTTCCGGTCGGCCTCGCCCATCAGGACGTGGCCGAGCCGGTGGGCGAGGGCCAGGGCGCGGAGGGAACGGATCGTGTCGGCGAAGAGCGAGTGCGGGCCGTTGAACGAGTAGATATACCCGCCGCCGTCCTGGATCGGCGTCCACCGGGCCGCCTGCACCGCGCCGGAGACCTTCAGCGCCGTCTCGTAGTGCGCGAGGGCGTCGGCCTGGAACGGCGTCTTCCCCTCGAGCATCAGCCGCCGCAGGTTCCCGTAGGTGCTGACGTTGTTGAAGCCGTGATCGTGGACGCCGGTGTGCGAGAGGTGCGGGGCCATGTGGGCGAGCGTCCGGCGCCGGCCGATCTCGAGGAACTCCGGCTCCCCCGTCAGGTCGTACTGGAGCAGGGCCGCGCCGAACTGGAACCCCTGCGTCCACTCCGTCCAGCCCCGCGCCGTGTAGGCGCCGGCGACGGTGAAGACGGGAGCGCCCTTGGCGGCATCCCAGGCCTTCTCGAGGGCCCGGATCTTCGCCGCGGAAAGCGCCGCGAACGTCACGAGCTTCGGTTTCAGGTGCGCCGTCGCGAGCGGGTAGCGGATCTTCATGGCCGGCCGCGGGTCCGAAAAGAGGGTGGGGGGAGATACACGGAAGCGGCACCCGACGCGGGCCGGCCCGTCACAGCAGGCGCAGGTGGAACCCGCCGTCGACGTTGAGGACCTCCCCCGTCGAGAACGGGAAGAGATTGGCCGCGACGGCGGCCACGGCCCGGCCGATGTCGGCGGGCTCGCCCCACCGCCGGATCGGGGTCAGCCCCTCGCCGATCAGCTTGTCGTACTTCACCTTCACGGGGCCCGTCATGTCGGTGGAGATGATGCCCGGCCGGATCTCGTAGACGCGGATGCCGAACTCGGCCAGCCGCGCCGCGTAGAGCTTCGTCATCATCGCGAGGCCGGCCTTCGAGACGCAGTAGTCGCCCCGGTTGACCGAGGCCGTATAGGCGCTGATGGAGGAGATGGTGATGATCTTGGGGAGGCCTTCCGTGTAGCGCCCTTCCTGGACCGCGTCGATCATCCACGCCGCCACCGCCTGGGTGAGGAAGTAGGGCCCCTTGAGGTTGACCGCGATCAGGTGGTCGAAGCTCTCCTCGGACGCCTCGAGGAGGTCGGCCCGCACCTTCGGGGCGATCCCGGCGTTGTTGACGAGGAGGTCGAGCCGATCGAAGCGCTCGCGGGCGAAGGCCACGAGGGCCTGGCGCTCCTCGGCCAGGGAGATGTCCGCCCGGCAGTGCTCGACGCGGATCTCCCGGCCCGCCTTGTGCGCCGTGGCGACACAGAAGACCTTCGCCTGCGAGGCGGCCTGCTCGTTCGCCGTGTAGTTGATGACGAGGTCGTAGCCGGCCGCGGCCAGCTCGATCGCGATCCCGCGGCCGATCCCGCGGGAGGCGCCGGTGACGAGGGCGACGGGGTTCATGGCGGGATCCCCAGCACGAAAGACCGGATTCTCGGCGGCGAAAGGAAGCACGGAAAGGGTATCACCCCGCGGGAAGGGGTGTCAAGCCGCTCGCCATTCCGGGATTCACTTCGTTCATCCCGGAACGGCTCGCTCTGCAGAGGAGGGCGCGGCAAACATCCGCCGCCCCTCCTCTGCAGGTCGGGACCGGAGCCGAGGCGGGAGGCGCCCCGGCTCTACCCCAGCGCCGCCTCCAGCGCTTCCCGGCGCCCCCCGATCCACGCGCCGACCAGCGCGTTCGAGTGGACCGCCGGCCACGACACCGCCAGCATCCGCTTCACCGCCGGCGTCGGCACCCTCACCGTCACGGCCGGGTCGAGCCAGTCCGGCGTGCACGCCAGCATCGCCAGCGTCGGCAGCCCGATCAGCGCCGGCCAGAGGCACGCCAGCCGCAGCCGCCCGCACCGCCGCGGGATCGACAGGATGTACCGCTCCGCCTCCGCGTAGTGGCCGTGGGCGATCCGCAGCAGCTCGACGAGCGCCGGCCGGGCGCGCGCGCCCGCCTCCGGCCGGATCAGGTCCTCCGGGCGCATCCCGTGCGCCGCCAGGAAGTCCGCCGGCAGGTAGCACCGCCCGATCCGCAGGTCGCGCGGGACGTCCCGCACGATTTTCGTCAGCAGCAGCGCCTTCCCGAACCGCACGCCGCAGGCCGACAAAGCCTCCCCGGCCCAGCCGCGCAACGCCGGGACGTGCGCCATCGTGACCCGCGTCCAGAACGCCCCCACGCAGCCGGCGACCAGGTAGGTGTAGCGGTCGAGCTCCGCAAGGTCCTTCAGCGCCCCCACCCGCCCGGCGTCCTCCGGGGGGAACGTCCGCAGGTCCATCTCCATCCCCTCGGTGAGCGTCGTCACGACCCCGCGGACGGCGGCCCGGTCGGCCTCCTCGAGGAGCCCGAGAAGGCCGACCGCCCCGGCCAGGGACTGCAGGAGCTCCCGCTCGCCGGAGTCCCGCTGGTGCTCCGTGAGCGCCGCGACCTCCCGGAGCGCCGCCGCGTCGGCCGCGCCATTCACCTGCGCGCGGAAGGCCAGCAGCAGCTCCAGACGCCGCGGGGGGGGCAGGAACCGCGTGTCCGCGATCGTGTCCCCCGCGCGGGCGAGCAGGTAGGCGAGGGAGACCGCCGGACGGAGCCCGGCGGGGAGCACCTTCAGGGAAAGGGAGAAGGAGCGCGAGACGGCCTTCAGGAGCGGGCCGAGGAGGCGGTCGCGGTCGGCGGGGGGGACGGTGTCGATGGCGGCCTCCTCGGCAGGGCAACACAACACGCGCCTCGCGCGCATCGTATGACGCCACGACAACGGGAGCAAGGTCCTTCATCCGGGCGGGAGACGGACGGGTTCCCCGGGGTGACCGCCGGAGGGCGCCGCCGCGCGGCGGGAGCGTCGAC
>CAYUME010000375.1:0-5430 GCA_964445475.1 uncultured Planctomycetia bacterium | reverse complement strand
GCGGTGCAACGAAACCCATGATGCGCCAATGGGTTGGATGAACGGGCCTCTTCCATGGACGCCAGCGGCAGCCTGATCCTGGGCGGTGGCATATCCCCGGCACTGGCTGCTGCGGCGGGGATCGGCGCGGTCGCGCTCGTGGCGGTCGGCTACCGCCGGGTGCTGCGCGTGCGTGACTTCGGGCCGTGGAAGCCCCGACTCCTCCTGGCCCTCCGCGTTGCCGCCGTCCTGCTCTTCCTCCTCCTCCTGCTCAACCCCATCTTCCGCGTCGAGCGCCTTCCCGCAGACGCGCGCCGCGTGGCGGTCCTTGTCGACGCCTCGCGCTCGATGGGGATGCGCGACAGCGTGGGGGGCACGACGCGGCTCGACGCCGCGCGGCGGATCCTGCGCGAGGAGAAGCTGCTGGAGGGGCTGGCGGGGCTGGCGCGGGTGGACGCGAGGGCCTTCGACGCGGCGGTGCGGCCGCTCGACCTGGAGACGATCGCGCCCGCCGGCGAGGCGTCGGACCTGGCCGGCGCGCTGGCGGCGGCGGTCGAGGAGAAGGACCCGGTCCCGCTGGCGGCGGTCGTGGTGCTGACGGACGGCTGCGAGACGGGGGCCCGGCGCGCGGCCGAGCAGCCCGGCCGCGTCCCCGTCTTTCCCGTCGGGCTCGGCTCGCTGGCGGAGGCGCTGGCGGAGGCGCCGGACGTCGCGGTCGCGGGCGTCCGGGCCGACCGCCGGGCGTTGATGAACGCGACGGTCGAGGTGAAGGTCGACCTGCGGTCCGCCCGGCTGGCGGGCGAGACGGTGGCGGTGGAGATCCGGCGGGAGGGGCAGGTGATCGCGGAGCGCGCCGTGCGGCTCGAGAAAGGGCCGCAGGAGGTCGCGCTCGCCTTCGTGCCGCGCGAGGCGGGGCTGCAGGAGTTCGAGGCGCGCGTCGTCCCGCATCCGCTGGAGGCGGTCCCGGAGAACAACGCCCGCCCCTTCGCCGTCCAGGTGGCCGCGCAGCGCCTCCGGGTCTTCTATTACGAGGGGACGCCGCGCTGGGAGTACAAGTTCCTGACGCGCGAGCTGAAGGCCGATGCGCATCTCGCGCTGACGACCATCCTGCGGACGCACGTCGACCGCGCGTACCAGTCCGGGGTGGGCGTGGCGGCGGACGAGCTCTTCCCCACGGGGCGGGAGGCGCTCCGGCGGTACGACTGCGTGATCCTGGGGGACATCCGGGCGACGGACCTGACGGCCGGGCAGGCGGCGGCGCTGCGCGCCTTCGTGACGGAGGACGGCGGCGGGCTGGTGGTGCTGGCCTGCCGGGAGTCGCTGGCCCCGGACGGCCTGGCGGCGCTCGGCCTGGACGCCGTCCTCCCCGTGCCGCTCGGCGGCGCGCGGATCGTCGAGGGGAGCTTCGAGGTGCGGCCGACGCCGGACGGCGTGACGCACCCGGCGACGGCGGGGCTCGTCCGGTTCCTCCCGCTGGAGTCCTTCTACGGTGTCGGCGCCCCCAAGCCGGGCGCCCAGGTGCTGCTGAAGACGGAAGGCGGCCCGACCGACTACCCGCTCGCCGTGGCCCAGCGCGTCGGCGCCGGCCGCGTCTTCTTCTTCGCCTCCGACGCCGACTGGAAATGGGTGATGAAGCACCGGGACCGGGGGGGCGAAGAGCTGTTCGTGCGGCTCTGGGGGCAGGCGATCCGGTGGGCGGCCCAGCGGGACGCGGACCCCCGCGCCCGCGCCCCCGTCACCGTCGCCCCCGACAAGGAGACCTACCGGCTCGGCGAGACCGTCCGCCTGCGCGTCCAGGGCCCCGATCTCGCGGGGATCCGCGAGGCGGAGGTCGGCGGCGCGACGGTGCCGCTGGCGCCGGTCGGCGGCGCGCTCGAGGGGGCGTTCGTCCCGAAGCGGGCGGGCGTCCACGCCGTGAAGGCCGGCGAGGCGGCCTGCGAGTTCCTCGTCGAGCGCCCCGCCGGCGAGTTCGATCGCATCGCCCTCCAGGAGCCGCTGCTGCGGAAGCTCGCGGCGGCCGGCGGGGGGCAGTACTTCGACGCCGTCACGGCGCGGAACCTGCCCGAGGCGCTGAAGGCCTCCGGGGCGGTGAAGATGGACACCGTCGAGTACGCCTTCGCCGAGTGGTGGCTGCCGTTCGTGCTGGTCGTGGCGGCGCTGTCGGTCGAGTGGGCGCTGCGGAAGCGGATGCAGGTCATGTAGGAACCGCCAAGGCGCCGGGGCCGCCAAGGGAAACCGGATCCGATGAAGGGTCGGTCATCCGTTTCGTGCTGTGTGGCGTCCGCCTTGGCGCTCTTGGCGCCTGGGCGGTTTGTCTTCCTCGCCGCGGCCGCCGAGCCGGACCCGGACCGCGCCGTCGTCACGCTGTCGGACGGCGGGCGGCACGAGGGGACGCTCGCCTTCACGGGGGGGCGGAAGCCGTCGTTCTTCGACGTGGCGAAGCAGAAGCGCTTCGAGCTCGATCCCGCCGAGATCGTCCGCGTCGCGGTCTCCGTCGAGGAGGAGAAGCTCCAGCAGGGCTGGATGTTCCTCGAGGAGAGCCGGCACGACAAGGTGAAGCTGCCCTACACCTACCCGCTCCGGAAGCTCCTCACCGCGGTCACGCTGGCCTCGGGCGAGACGCTCGAGGGGCACGTGACGGCGGTCTTCTACCTCGAGACGGAGTCGGACGAGCGGCGCTTCTTCCTGATGACCGACCAGAAGGGGGAGAAGGGGCAGTCGCTGGAGGACCTGGTCTACGTGAAGGAGGTGGTCCTGCCGAACCGGAAGGCGGGGGGGAAGTCGGCCGGGACGATCCGGGTCCCCCCGGGCCCCGCCGCGGTCGTGAACCTCGACCGCGAGGTCTCCTTCCAGCCGCCGTTCACGAGCCTCCCGACCGGCCGCTACGACGTCTTCCTCTTCCGGGGGGCCTCGGTGCGGTACGGCCTCACGGGCGGGCCGGTCGCCCCGGAGGACCGGAAGGCGATCGAGGGCAAGATCGCCCTCGTCGAGGAGTTCTTCACGGGCAAGCGGATCGTCGCGGCGGCGCGGGAGGGGGACACGGTGCGCGCGCTCATGGAGCTGACGCGGAAGGAGGCGAGCCACGACGCGGGCTGGCGGTTCGCGCGCTGGGAGGTCTGGACGCTCGAGCCGACGGCGCTGACGTGGAACGTCCGGAAACGGCTGTTTCTCCACCGGGCGCGGTTCCCGGAGGCGCAGGGGGTGCCCGACTTCGCGTACGAGGCCGACGGCAAGCTGAAAGGGGTCTCCGAGAACGCGGTCGTCGAATGACGCGCGCCAGGCGGGGAATCGCTGCGCCTGCCTTCGCCGCGCCGTCGGTTGCCTTCCGCGGAAGGTCTCGTGGACCGTGAATTCGAAGGGGCGTCCATGGCCGACACCATCGATCGCGCGCTGGAGGCGGTGGCGGGGCGATGGCAGCGGCTCCGCGCCCTGGAGGGCTCGCTCCGGGCGGGGGCGGTCTTTCTCGGCGGCGCCGTCCTCCTTTTCGCGCTCGACAACCTGCTCCACCTCGGCACGGGGGCGCGCGTCACCCTGTCGCTCGCCTGGCTGGCGGGGACGGCGGCGGCGGCGTGGCGCCCGCTGCGCGGCTCCCTCCTCCATCCGCTCGACCGCACGGAGAGCGCGATCCTCATCGAGCGCGCGGCCCCGGAGGTGGACAACCGGGTGATCAACGCCGAGCGGCTGGCCCGCGACGCGGGCGTCCCGTCCCTGGTCCTCGGCCTCGTCCGCGCCGAGGCGGCGCTGGAAGTCGACCGGCTCGACCTCCGACGCGTCCTGCCGCTGGCCGCCCTCCGGCCGCTCGCCGTCGCGGCCGGCGCCGCCGCCGTCCTCCTGCTCCTCTACGCCGTCACCCTGCCGGACTATTTCGCCAACGCCCTGAAGCGCTACGCGATGCCGGGGTCCGACACGCCGCCCGTCACGCGCACCACGCTCACGGTCCGGCCCGGCCACGCGTCGGTGGACGAAGGGGGGAGCTTGACCGTGAAGGCGGAGATCGGGGGGGAGATCCCCGAGGGGGCGCGCCTCCGCGTCGGCGAGGCCGCCTACGACATGCGCTTCACCGGCAGCGGGTTCCAGCACGCGTTCAAGTCGGTCGAGGCCCCCTTCGAGTACCGCGTCGAGGCCGGCGACGCGCGGAGCCCCGTCTACCGCGTCGACGTCCGCCAGCGCGCCCGCGTCAAGCGCCTGGCCGTCCGCACCGTCTACCCCGACTACCTGAAGCGGGATCCGAAAGTGGAGGACCCCGCCTCGGGCGCCATCGCCGCCGTCGAGGGCTCGCGCGCGGAGATCGCCTTCCAGGCCACCAAGCGGCTCCAGACGGTCCGGCTCGACGCCGACCCGGCCCTCAAGCCCCGGGGCGCGGGGTTCCGCTGGGCGATGGACGTCGTCGTGGGCGGGACGTGGCGGCTCGCGTGGACTGACGCGGACGGCCTGGAGGGCCGCAGCCCGTCCTACCCCGTCCAGGCGCTCAAGGACCTTCCGCCGAAGGTCCGGCTCGCGGAGCCGGCCCGTCACCTCGCCGTGCGGCCGGACGGCACGTGCACGGCGGTCGTGCAGGCCTCCGACGACTTCGCGCTGGCGTCGGTGTCGCTGCGCGCGGCGAAGGGGGGGGCGGCCCCGGTCGAGCTGGCCGCCCTCGACGTCGAGGGGACGGACATCCGCGTCTCCCGCCTCGTCCGCATCGCCGACCTCCAGGGGCAGCCGGGCGATACCTTCGCCCTCTTCGCCACCGCCCGCGACCGGAAGGGGAGCGAATCGGTCTCCCCGGCCGTCACCCTCCGGGTCGTGGACGAGACCCTCTCCCGCGACCTGCTCGTGAAGGAGCTGGGGAGCCTCGTCGCGCGGCTGCGGCAGGCGATCGCGCGGCAGCGGCAGGTCCTGGCGCGGACGAAGGCCCCGAAGGCCGACGCCGAGCTCCTCGCGGCCGACCAGGCGGGGATCGGGAAGGACCTCGACGGGATCCTGGCGTCCTGGTCGAACCCCGAGCTGCGCCACCTCGCCGCCCGCAAGCGGCTGGA
This sequence comes from uncultured Planctomycetia bacterium, assembly GCA_964445475.1. Lineage (GTDB taxonomy): Bacteria > Planctomycetota > MHYJ01 > CAYUME01 > CAYUME01 > CAYUME01. The sequence continues at coordinate 433 of CAYUME010000375.1, read as the reverse complement.
AGCGGTCGTACGCGGCCCCGCCGCCGAGGCGCCGGAGGCCGTCCGGCGCGACCGGGCCGCCGCCGCGACGCTCCAGGCGACGATCGTCGCCGAGCTCGAGTCGGTCGTCGCCGAGCTGGAAGGGGTCGTCGCCGCCCTCCAGAAGGGGAGCGTCGACCAGGCCCTCGCCGCCGCCGCCGAGAAGTCGGCCAAGCAGGAGCTCCGCGACCTCCTCGCCGGCCTGAAGGACTTCGTCGCCGAGCAGAAGAAGGTGATCGACGAGTCGATGGACCTCCAGAGCGTCCGGCCCGAGGACTTCAGCGACGAGCAGAAGCAGAAGCTGGAGACGCTGCGCCAGACGGAGGAGCAGTGGGGGACGTTCTTCCAGGAGAAGGTGACCGACCTCTCGAAGGTCCCGCCGGCCTCCATGATGCTGCGTTTTCGCTACCTGGGC
>CAYUME010000374.1:0-5431 GCA_964445475.1 uncultured Planctomycetia bacterium | reverse complement strand
CTTCCGCCAGGCGATGCGCCCCACGGCCCGCTCCCTCAAGATCCTGGTGAAGCCGTGACCGTGCCCCCCGCGCCCGCGATCCCGACGACCATGCGCGCCGCGGTGCTGTACGGCCGGGAGGACGTGCGGGTCGAGCGCATCCCCGTCCCCGCCCCGGGGCCCGGCGAGATCCTCGTCCGGGTCGGGGCGGCGCTCACCTGCGGGACGGACCTGAAGGTCTTCCGTCGCGGCTACCATGCCGCGATGATCACGCCGCCGAGCGTCTTCGGGCACGAGATGGCCGGGACGGTCGCCGCCTGCGGCGAGGCGGCCGGCGCGCCGCCCTTCCCGCCGGGGACGCGCGTCGTCGTGGCCAACTCCGCCCCGTGCGGGGGTTGCCACGCATGCCGGCGCGGCCAGGAGAACCTCTGCGAGGACCTGCGGTTTCTCAACGGCGCCTACGCCGAGTACCTGCTCGTGCCGGCGCGGTTCGTCGAGCGGAACACCCACCGGATCCCGGACGGGCTCCCCTTCGAGGCGGCGGCGCTGGCCGAGCCCTTGGCGTGTGTCGTGCACGGCCTCGACGAGACGCCCCCGCGGCCGGGCGATACGGCAGCCGTGCTGGGGCTGGGGCCGATCGGGCTGATGTTCGTGGCGATGCTCAAGGCCCGCGGCGCGACGGTCGTCGGGATCGGCCGCCAGGCCCCCCGCCTCGACGCCGCCCGCGCGCTCGGTGCCGGCGACGCGGTCGAGGCGGACGCGGCCGGACGCTGGATGGAGGCGGTGCGCCGACACCATCCGCATCTCGACCTCGTCGTCGAGGCCACGGGGAAGCCGGAGGCATGGGAGCAGGCGCTGGCGCTGGTCCGCCGCGGCGGCACCGTCCAGCTCTTCGGCGGCTGCCCCGCAAAGACGACGATCACGGTGGACACCCACCGCCTGCACTACGACCAGATCACGGTCAAGTCGTCTTTCCACCACCGCCCGCCGACGTTCCGAGCCGCGCTGGAAGCGCTGGCAGAGGGTCTCCTGCCGGCCACGCAGTTCCTCGGTGGCGAGCGCCCCCTCGAGGCGCTGCCGGGCCTGCTGCGCGAAATGCTCCATGCGAACCGGACGGTCAAGACCTGCATCCGCCCGTAGAGGCGGGATGGGGACTTCAGCAGAAAGCGCGCCGGAACGCTACGGCAAACAGGACTCGTCTGCTATACTGCGCAAACGGAAACGAGACCGGGGCGGGTGCCTCTACGGGCCAGCCCGACGCACATCAACGTCCGGGGCATCCCGGATCGGGACCGCCTTTCCAAGGCGCACGCATGGGCAGGGATTTCTTCCGCGGTCGGCGCGCGCTGATCACCGGCGGGTCGGGCGGCATCGGCGCCGCCATCGCCGGCCTGCTCGTGCGCGAGGGGGCACACGTCTTTGTGACGGCGCGCCGGGCGGACCGCCTGGAGCAGACGGTCGCCGCCCTGCGGGGCGTCGCGCGGGATCCCGACCAGAAGATCGATCATGCGGTCGCGGATGTCACCGTGGCCGCACAGGTCGCCGGGGCGGTGGACTGCTGCGAGCAGCGCCTGGGGCCCATCGATCTCCTGGTCACATCGGCCGGGATTTCGCGGCCCGGCTACGTGGAGGACACCCCCGTCGAGGAGTTCCGTGCGCAGATCGAGACGAACTTCATGGGCACCGTCCATGCGGTGCAGGCCGTGCTTCCCCGGATGATCTCCCGGCGCGGGGGCTGGATCGCCAACATCGCGAGCATGTCCGGGATCAAGGGCGTCTTCGGCTGCGCGGCCTACACCGCCTCCAAGTTCGCCGTCGTGGGGTACTCGGAAGTGCTGCGGTCGGAGCTTCGACGCCACGGGATCGGCGTCACCGTGATCTGTCCCCCGGACACGCGCACGCCGATGCTGGAGGGCGAGGCGCCGGCCCGGCCCTACGAGACGGCGTACCTCGCCGCGAAAGGCACGGTCTACGAGCCGGACCAGGTCGCGCGCGCCGCCCTGCGCGGCGTGGCGCGCCGGAGATTCCTCGTCGTGATCGGTTTTGAGAGCCGTTTTCTGCGCTGCGTGAACGGCATCGCTCCGGGCGCGATGGACTGGATGCTCGACCGGATGATCCGGGCCGCCCAGCGGGAACGGGAACAGAAGGGACACTGATCGATGACCCGACCTCCGGTAGGCGACGACGCGTCCCCCCTGGGCGCCCTGTTCGACGAAATCCGCCAGCGCTATGCGTCCTGCCACGATCTTTTCGCCGCCCACATCAACCCGAAGATGATGAAGGTGCTGCGGCTTCTGGGCTTCGACGAGGCCTTCGTGGACGCGCGGGGATGCTATCTCCGGGGGCGCGACGGCAAGCGCTTCCTCGACTTCCATTCCGGGGAGGGCGCCACGAGCCTGGGCTACAACCACCCCGAAGTGGTGCAGTTCCTCACCGCGATCATGGGGATGGGGCTCCCCAACATGATCCAGCTCAACTGCAACGTGCTGGCGGGGCTCCTGGCGGAACGGCTGCTGGCCAAGGCGCCACGCCACCTGACCAAGGTCTATTTCACCAGCTCGGGAGCCGAGACCGTGGACTCGGCGATCAAGTTCGCTCGCTGCGCCAGCGGCCGGAACCGGGTGCTCTATTGCCGGCAGAGCTTTCACGGCCTGACCCTGGGCGCGCTCTCCGTCTGCGGGGACGACGAATTCAAGGAGGGATTCGGCGCGCCGCTCCCCCACACGACCCGCATCGAGTTCAACGACCTCGACCGGCTCGCCTCCGAATTGAGGAAGGGCGACGTCGCGGCGTTCATCACGGAACCCATCCAGGGACGGGAGGTCCGGCCGGCCGGGCGCGACTATTTGGCGGGCGCCGGACGCCTTTGTCGCGAGCACGGCGCGCTGTTCATCCTGGACGAGATCCAGACCGGTCTCGGCAGGACGGGGACTTTCTTCGCGCTGGAGTCGTACGGGGCCGAGCCGGACATCCTGCTGGTCGCGAAGGCGCTGAGCGGGGGCCTGGTTCCCGTGGGCGCGGTGCTGATGCGCGAGCGCATCTTCACGGCGACGTATTCCAGCCTCGAGCGCTGCTACGTGCATCATTCGACCTACGGCTATAACACGCTGGCGATGGCGGCGGGCCTGGCGACCCTCGAGGTGATCGAGCGCCAGGGGCTGGTCGCCAACGCAAAAGCGATGGGGCTGAAGATCCGGGCCGGGCTGGAGGACCTCCGGCAGCGCCACGACATGCTGGCCGACATCCGCGGCCTGGGCCTGATGTTCGCGATCGAGATCGGCAAGCCGCGACGGGGCTTCCTCGACAAGCTCAAGTGGGGCCTGATCGAGAAGGTGAGCCGGGGGCTGATGCCACAGATGGTGGTCATCCCGCTCTTCAAGGATCACGGCATCCTCTCGATGGTCTCGGGATTCAACAACGTGATCAAGTTCATCCCGCCCCTGATCATCGGCGAGACGGAGGTCGACTTCTTCCTCAAGTCCCTGGATCGGGTGCTGCAGGATTGCGAGCAGACGTCGCGGCCGCAGGAGCTGCTTTTCAGCATCGCCCGCCGGTCCGTCGGTCTCTAGGCGCTTTCGTCGGATCGCTTGACGAATCCCCGCCATGCCGGCCATGGCGCTGTCCTTCCGGCATGCATCACGGCTGATTCAAGTGCCGGATGACGATCGGGTCCTCGTTCGTCCCCGGCGCGATCGTCACGACCGGCTCGGTCACGAGGGCGGCGGCCGCGTCCCCGCGTTCCATCGCGTCGAGCGCCTTTCGCCACGCCAGATCGAAGCGGAACTCCATCACGCCGTGGCAGTTCCCGGTGAAGTTGGTGTACCAGAAGTTATCGAAGAGCATCGCCTGCAACCGGCCCGTCTCCTGGGGCGGCACCGCGCGGCGGTCCCAGACCGGCGGGCGGCCGAACGACACGAGCGCCGCGTCCCGGCTCGCCCAGAGCCAGTGGCCGCCCGGCGTCACGTAGTGCACCCACCCGTCGATCGCGAAGTAGTCCCGGCACGTGCCCGGGATCTGGTCGGCAAACGGCGTAAAAGGCATCCCGCCGTTGCTCAGCGCCGGGAGGGTGTCGTCCGTCGGGAGGGGGAAGACGGCGAAGAACCGTTCGGGGGCGTCGCTCGACTCGCGGTGGAGGCGCAGCGTCAGCCGCGCCCGCGGCTCGCGTTTCCAGAGCGTGAGCGTCCGGGAGCACCATCGCAGCCGCGGATGGCGGAGCCATTGTGTGAAGACGATCGTGTGCGCCGACTCCTCCCGGGCGGCGTTTCCCTCCGGCGTCGCGACGGTCTCCGCGACTATCTCCTTCCGCATCGCCTCGCGCCGCGCCGGGTCGCCCATCCGGGCCATGTCGCCCAGGAGGCTCCGCGGGGCGAAGCCCTTCGCGCCCGCCGAGACGAAATCACCGAAGCCGGCCGCGAAGAGCGGCTGCTGCATGTCGTCCCACGTGGCCGCGGCCGGCCATCCGGAGCCGTCGAGCTCGACGGCGGGGCCCTTCGACAATGCGTCGTCGTCGACCTTCGCGGGGCTCGTGCGAAGGGCGAGGATCGAGGCCGGCGGCAGGCCCTCGAGCCAGAACCGCGCGATCTTGTTCGGGGCGTTGTCCGGAAAGACCGCGGCCTCGTTCCCGCGCGTCAGGTCCTCCGGCCTGCGCGGCCGGCCCCACGGCTCGAAGCCGGGCTCGTACGACAGGGCGTATCGTTTCCCCGTCTTCGGGTCCTCGAGCGAGGCGCACGGCTCGCGGAATGCGTTGGCGGGAAGGCGGACCCAGCCGGAATACGGGGCGGGGACCGGGTTGGCGACGTGGACGCCGGCCTCCGCGCCGGCCAGGCGCGCGCGGGCGCGCTGCGCGAGGAGCCACGCCGCCTCCGCCATGGGCTTGTAGGCGAGGCGTCCCTTCTCGTTGAACTGACCGAGCGTCTCGAGGCTGTACGGATCGGCGACGCTCAGGGCGGCGCCGGCGGTGTGCTCGTCGAAAAGACAGAGGTCCTTGCGGATCGCCTCCGCACGGGCTCGGGCCGCGGCGTCCGGCTCGCCGAAGGCAGGAGAGAGGGCGGCGGCGAGGGCGCGCTTCGCGCGGCGGCTGGCGGCCAGCTCGCGCGGGTTCGACGCCATCCCGTTCGCCCACCAGTCGGTCCATTCGCCCGCGTGTTCGGGAAGACGGTCCCCGGCCTCGCGCTCGAGGCGCTCCATCGCCTCCGCCGGCGTCGCGAGGCGAAGGGTGGGCGCAAGGCCGAGCCGTGTCCATGCCGCCACGAAGTCGGCCAGGGGCGGGAAGGGCGGATCGTTGTCCATCCGCCACTGGTTGGTGGTGGGAAGGAGGAGCGTGGCGCAGGGGTACCCGCCGCGCTCGAGGTCGCGGAGGCGCTTCACACAGATCGCATGTGCCCGCCGGACGGAAGCCTCGTCTGCAGCGTACTGCTCGCCGGGACGCGGCGGGCGGTAGGGGGTGTCGGCG
>CAYUME010000373.1:0-5453 GCA_964445475.1 uncultured Planctomycetia bacterium | reverse complement strand
CGTTGAACACCTGCCCCCGGGGGCGCGTTGAATGAACCGCGGGGCCTGAGGGACCGGCACGACAACGGGGTCCCGTCTCCGCGATGTCGGCCGGTTCCCGTTGCCGCAGGGATGCCACTCGAGGGGCCTGCGGCCTTATCCGGCTCCCGCCCGGCGCCGGGGCGGGTCTGTCGCGAAAGCACAGGCCTTTGTCGTCGGGTTCCGGGACGCGGCCGGGCCGTCCCGTGATAGACTGGGTGCGTCGAGGACTGGCACATGATCCGGCTCCCCTGCGTCCCCCTCCTGGCCCTCCTTGCGCTGCTCCCCGCGGCGGTCGCCGCGGGGGAGACCTCGGCGGGGCGCGACGCCGGCGGCGACCGTCCCCCCAACGTCCTCTTCATCGCCCTCGACGACCTGAACGACTGGACCGGCGGCCTGGGCGGACACCCGCTGGCGCGGACGCCGAACCTCGACCGCCTGGCCGCCTCCGGCGTCCTCTTCGAGAGCGCCTACTGCGCCGCCGCCTCGTGCAACCCCTCCCGCACCGCCATCTTCACCGGCCTGCCGCCGCACCGCTCGGGGGTCTACAGCAACCGCCAGCGGATGCGCGAGATCCTCCCCGACGCCGAGATCCTCCCCCGCTATTTCTCCCGCCACGGCTACCACGCCGCCGGCTCGGGCAAGATGCTCCACTACTTCATCGACGCCGCGTCGTGGGACGACTACTACCCGAAGAAGGAGTCCGAGAATCCCTTCCCGCCGGAAATGTCGTGGGGGGAGCGACCGAAGAGCCTCCCGCGCGGCGGGCCGTGGCAGTATGTCGAGACCGACTGGCATGCCTTCGACGTGACCGACGAGGCGATGGGCGGCGACTACCACGTCGCGACGTGGGTCTCCGGGCAGCTCGAGCGGCGGCACGCGAAGCCCTTCTTCCTCGCCTGCGGCATCTACCGGCCCCACGAGCCGTGGTTCGTGCCGAAGAAGTACTTCGATCTCTTTCCCCTCGACGCGATCCAGCTGCCGCCGGGCGTGAAAGAGGGGGACCTCGACGACGTCCCGGCGATGGGCCAGCAGCTGGCGCGGAACCGCTACCTCGACCACATCCGGGCGCACGGGCAGTGGGAACGGGCGATCCAGGCCTACCTCGCCTGCATCGCGTACGCCGACGCCATGCTCGGGCGGGTGCTCGACGCCCTCGAGCGGGGGCCGCACCGCGACGACACGATCGTCGTGGCGTGGAGCGACCACGGCTGGCACCTGGGGGAGAAGGAGCACTGGCAGAAGTACACGGGCTGGCGCGTCTGCGCGCGGGTGCCGCTGGTCGTCCGCGTCCCGCGGGGCGCCCCGGGGCTGCCGGGGGGGACGCCGGCGGGGACGCGGTGCGCGCGGCCGGTCAGCCTCGTCGACCTCTACCGCACGCTGGTCGACCTCTGCGGCCTGCCGGAGAAGGAGGGGATCGGGGGGAACAGCCTCACGCCGCTCCTGGCGGACCCGCGGGCCGCCTGGCCGCACGCCGCCCTCACCCACCTCGACCGGCCGGAGCACTACGCGATCAGCCTCGAGGACTGGCGGTACATCCATTACGCGGACGGCGGGGAGGAGCTCTACCACCTGCCGGGCGATCCCCACGAGTGGACGAACCGGGCGAAAGACCCGGCGCACGCGGAGCGGCTGGCGGCGATGCGGGCCCTGGCCCCGAAGGACCTGGCGCCGCCGGGGCCGGCGATCCCCGGTCCGGCGCTGGACTGGATTCCCGCCGCGAAGTCCGCGTGCCCGCCGTCGCGGCGCTCCGCGAAAGGCGTCACGGTGGCCTTCACGAACTACAGCGGCCGGCCGGCGCGGCTCTGGTGGGTCGACGTCGAGGGGAACCGGCAGGACCGCGGCGCGATGGCGCCGCACGACCTGAAGCGGGTGAAGACCTTCGCCGGGCACGCGTGGCTGGCGACGGACGCGGACGGCAGGCCGATGGGGCACTTCGTGGTCGGGGAGACGGACGCGCGGGCGGAGATCCAGGGGCCGGAATGAGCGGGGGCGAGCTGGCATTCGCGCGCAGCGCCTGTTTTCACCGCATGGCCGCCCCGTGCACGAAAGGGAGATCATGAACTCACGTGAGCGTGTCTGGACGGCGCTGCACCACCAGGAGCCGGACCGGGTCCCCTTCTTTGCCTCGTACGTGCCGGAGATCGCGGAACGGATGAGGGATGCAGAGGGGATTGACGAGCCGGACCTGGGCGTGGCCTTGGGGAACGACATGGTCAAGACCTGCGTCGGGCTGGAATTGAGCTTCTACGGCGGCGAAAAGCCGGAATATACCTGCCCCTGGGGGATCCGCTGGCGCTGGGCGAAAAACGAAAGCGGGGAATACACGGAAATCGTGGGGCCGCCGCTCCGGGGGGACAAGGGCAAGCTGGAGGCCTTCGAGATCCCGGACCCCGAGGAGGACTCCCAGTACGACACGTTCAGGAAGATGAAGCGCCTGTACGGTGACGCGAAATGGATCGTCGGCTCGAGCCAGATCAGCCTTTTCGAGGCCGCCTGGTACCTGAGGGGCATGGAAGACTTCATGGTGGACCTGGCGCTTGACCCGGACTACGCGAACGCGCTCCTGGATAAGGTCATGCGCTTCCCTCTTGTGGCCGCCCGGAAGCATGCGGAGCTGGGTGCGGACATGGTCTGGTTCGGCGACGACATCTCCCACCAGAAGGGGATGATGATGTCCGTCGACATGTGGCGCGGATATCTCAAGCCTCGTCTCGCGCGGCTCATTGCCGAGCCGAAGCGGATCAATCCGGACATCAAGGTCGCGTATCACAGCTGCGGCAACTGCGCCGCTGTCCTGGACGACCTCGTGGAGATCGGGCTGGATGTCCTGAACCCGCTCCAGCCGATGGCCATCGATCCGTTCGAGACCAAGAAGCGCTATGGCGACGCGCTCTCGCTTTTCGGCGGACTGTGCGTCCAGCGCACGATGCCGCGCGGGACACCCGGCGACGTGAAGGCGGCCGTGAGGAAGCTCAAGGCGGAATGCGGCCGGGGGGGCGGCTATATTCTGGCCCCCGCCCACCATATCCAGGCGGACACCTCCCTGGAGAATATCCGGGCGTTTTACGAGGAGGCGGGAGGTGCGGAAGGGAGAACGTCCTGAGAGCCGCCGGGTCGATGGCGCGGGTGGGATCTTGTCGGGCGTCGTCCCTTCGCCGTTGAACGCGGCATCCGGCCGGGAGCACAGGCCTATTTCGCGAAGGTCACCGGATAGGTCTTTCCCTCGGGGCCGGAACCCGTAAAGATCGTCTGGCCGTCACGGCTCACCGTGATGTTCAGCTGGCTTCCCTCGCGCGCCACCCGCAAATCCCAGGCCCGGCCGAAGGCGCGCACGTCGCACAGGGCCATCCGCGGCCAGTCTTTCGGCAGCCGGGGCGTGCATTCGAACGAATCGAAGCCGGTCGGCACGATGCCGAACACGCCTTCGGTGAAAACGCGCGGATACAGCGAGCCCGGGCAGAGCATGTCGATGGCGTCTTCGTCGGGATACGGCCCCCGCCGGCCGAAGATCTGCGCCTTCACCACGCGTCGGGTCAGGTCGACGGCCTCCTCCGTGCGGCCTGCCTTGAACAGGGCGCGCAGGGCATAATAGGTCTCGCGCCCCCACTCGGTCTCGCGGCCCGTCTCCGCCAGAATGTCGGCGCCCGCCATGCGGTGGGGCCACAGCTTGTCCGACAGCAGCGCGGCGACCGTGCCCTCCTGCCGGTCCATGATCCCCATGGCCAGGGGGAGCAGGATCCAGCCTCGCAGGGTGGTGTTCTCCCTGAAGTAGCGGTATGTCGCGTAGCCCTCGATCTCCGCCCCGAAGTATCTCTCGATGCTGGCACGCAGGGCGTCGGCGCGCGGGTCGAAGGTCGCCTCCTCCGGCTTGCCCAGGGCATGCGCCAGGCGCGCCGCCAGGCGGTAGCCGCCATACGCGAGCGCGGACGTGCTCAGGTTGGCCTTCCCGGTCGGATAACGGCCCTCCATCTCGTCGGTGTTCGAGGCCACGATGCCGTCGGCCGTCGTGTGCTTCGCGACCGATTCGGCGCTGAACTCGATCAGCGGCCACAGCGTCCGGGCGGCGCTCGCGTCGCCCTGGAACAGGAGGAATTTCGACAGACCATACAGCACCATCGCGTCGTCGCCGCGTTCCCGCTGGACGAGTTTCAGGCTCGTGCCTTCGAAGGACCCCGGGAAGGGATCGGGGCCGACCGTCTGGCAGTGTTCCTGCCAGACGCGGTACATGTTCATGCAGGCGCCGTTGAGGCCGGCGTCCCCGAAGAACGGGAACAGCGGGCTGGAATACTCCACCGGGTCGTTCGCCCAGATGCCGGGCGAATAGGTCAGGCTGCCATTGTGGGTGAGGAGGCCCCGGGTCGTCTCGATGGGGCATTCCAGCACATGCAGCTTCTGCAGGGCGAACGCCGCGTCGAGTTGCGGCTCGGGGGTGTTCAGGCGCCCGGGACCGCGCCAGGCCGCTTCCGCCAGGGCCTGACGCGCGCCGCGCTCGGCCGCCACATCGACGGCCAGGTCGGGATCCGCGGCCGGTCTGGCCTGCACGCAGGTGAAGAAAGAGCACACCCCGCCGGGTTCCAGCGCCGTGGAGGCCACGCCCGGACAGGTCCAACGGACAGTATACGTGTCGCCCTTCGACAGCACCGTCCGAGCCGGTGCAACCGAGAACCTCGCCGGCTGGCCGCCGGCATTGCGCACCTGCCACTCCTCGATGACCAGCGCCCTGCCCATGGAGGGATAAACCGTGCGCGTGGTCACGACGCCTTCCGTCGCCGGATAGGTCAAGCAGAGGAGACCGTCGAAGGCGGCCGACGACGGGAGATCGACCTTCAAGGGCCGGCCCTCGACCTGCATGTCGGGAACGGATTCGCGCCCCGCCTTGCACAGGATTCGCTGGCGCGGCGGCAGATCCGGCACGACGTTGAAAAACCGGGCCGTGCAGGAGAATCCCGTGGCGGGATCCACGTGGACTTCCATCACGACCTGGCGCCCCTGCATGCACAACACCAGGGGGTCCTTGCCGGCGCAGTCGTGGATGATGCGGCCCGCCGGATCCAGGACCCAGAAATCCGCCGCATCCGCTGCCGACAGGCCGGGCGTCGCCGAAACCAGCATCACGAAAGCCAGGATCCCGCGTGTGGTCCCCATCGTATTCTCCCTGCGGACGCAGTCCCTGCCAGGGCCCGTTTCCGGTCTCGACGGCCACGGACGGGAAAACCCTACGGGGCTCAGGGAATAAGATCAAGGGAAAACGAGCCGTGAAGGCGCCGGGGGATGTCGTCCGCGGGGGGCTCCGAGACCCGCCCGCAGTTCCGCTCGCGTCAGTGGTCCCGCGACCCGTACTCCTCCTCGAGTTCGGCCAGCCGGGCGCGGGCGGCGGCGATCTCGGCCTGGAGCGCCTTCACCTTCTCCCCGTCGCGGAGCGTCGCGGGGTC
>CAYUME010000372.1:0-5461 GCA_964445475.1 uncultured Planctomycetia bacterium | reverse complement strand
CAGTGGGCCGCGCAGGAACAGATGGAGGCGCTCGCCGCGCGCGCCCGGCGGCGCGGGCCGGGCCTCTACCTCGACTTCCCGCTCGGCGTCCACCGGGACGGGTACGACGTCTGGCGCGAGCGCGACGCCTTCGCCCTCGACGCCTCCGGCGGCGCGCCGCCGGACTCGGTCTTCACGCGCGGGCAGGACTGGGGCTTCCCCCCCCTCCACCCCGCGCGGATCCGCGAGCAGGGGTACCGGTACACCGTCGACTGCCTCCGGCACCACCTGCGCTGCGCCGGCCTGCTCCGGATCGACCACGTGATGGGGCTCCACCGGCTCTACTGGGTCCCGCGGGGGGGCGACGCGCGCGACGGCGTCTACGTCCAGTACCCGGCGGAGGAGCTCCTCGCGATCCTCTGCCTCGAGTCCTGGCGGCACCGGGCCATGGTGGTGGGCGAGAACCTGGGGACGGTGCCGCGCGAGGTGAACGCGGCGATGGCCCGCCACCGCCTGCTGGATATGTACACGCTGCAGTACGAGCTGGACTCGACCGGACGGCCGCGCCCGGTGGCCGCCGACGCCGTGGCCGCCCTCAACACGCACGACATGCCGACCTTCGCCGCGTACGGGCGCGGCCTGGACCTCGGCGACCGCGTGACGATGGGGCTGATGACCCGCCGCGAGGCCCGGGCCGAGGCCGGGCGGCGCGCCTCCGCCCTCGGCGGCCTGGCCCGCGCCCTGGGCCGGAGGGGCTTCCGGGCGGACGGGCCGGGCAGGACCGGCCTGCTTCGGGCCGCGCTGGCGTGGCTCGGCGCGGGATCCGCCCGCGTGGTCCTCGCGTCCCTGGAGGACCTCTGGGGCGAGACGCGGCCCCAGAACGTGCCCAGCACCGGGCCGGAGCGGCCGAACTGGCGCCGCCGGGCCCGGTATGCCCTCGAGGCCTTCCGCAGACTCCCGGCGGTGCGCGAGGCGCTGCGGGACCTGGACACGGCCCGCCGACGGGGCCGCGCGATTCGGGGCCCCGTTTCCGGCCGGACGCGATAGAATGGCCGCGCGTGTCGCGCGCATCGGAGCGAGACGGCATGGCCAAGTCCCTGGAATCCCTGGTCCGGTCCTTCGTCGAGTCCAGCCCGGAGGACGCCGCGCGGGCGTTCGAGGGGCTGGACGCCGGCGAGGCCGCGCGCATCCTGCTGGGGCTGCCGGTGGGCGCGGCCGCCCCGCTCCTCGAGCGGATCCACACGCCCGTGGCCGCCGATCTTCTCCACCGCCTGCCGCCGGAGCAGGCGAAGGAGCTGGTGGAGGCCATGTCGCCGCGGCAGGCGGCGCTCCTCCTGCACCACGTGGAGCAGGAGCGGCGCGAGGGGATCCTCACCGCCCTGGCCGACCCCTCCGCCCGGACGATCCGGGACCTCCTCAAGTACCCGGAGGACTCCGCCGGCGGCATGATGGAGCCCCAGGTCGCCTCCGTGCCGCTCGACCTGACCGTGCAGGCCGCCGTCAGCTTCCTCCGCAAGGCTCCCCGCAGCCAGCTCTACTACCTGTACGTCACCGACCGGGAGGGGCGGCTGGCGGGCATCCTGAACATGCGGGACCTGCTCCTGGCCTCCCCGCGCGACCCGATCGACACCCTCGTCCGCCGCGAGCTGCTCAGCGTCCCCGCCACGATGGACCGCGAGGAGGTCGTCACCCTGATGCGGCAGCACCAGTTCCTCGCCCTCCCCGTCGTCGACGCGGAGGGGCGCCTGATGGGCGTGGTCCGGCAGGAGGAGGCCCTCGAGGCCGGGCAGGAGGAGGCGTTCGAGGACATGCAGCGGATGGTGGGCGCGGGCGGCGACGAGCGCGCCCTCGAGCCGGTCGGCGGCGTCGTCCGCCGCCGCCTCCCGTGGCTCTACGTGAACCTGGCCACGGCCTTCCTCGCCTCCGCGGTCGTGGCGCTCTTCGAGGACCTCCTCGGCCGCGTCACCGCCCTCGCCGTCCTCCTCCCGATCGTCTCCGGCCAGGGCGGCAACAGCGGCGCGCAGGCCCTCGCCGTCGTCATCCGGGGCCTGGCCCTGCGCGAGATCCTCCCCGGCTCGACGTGGCGGGTCATCTATAAAGAGGCGGCCGCCGGGTTTTTCAACGGCCTCGCCATCGCCGTTGTCTGCGCCGCCGCCGTCTGGGTCTGGTCGCGGAACGGGGGGTTGTCCGTCGTGATCGGCCTGGCGATGGTCGTGAACATGGCGGCGGCCGGGCTCGCCGGCGCGGCCATCCCGCTCGTCCTGAAGAAGCTCGGTCGCGACCCCGCCCAGGCCTCGAGCATCTTCCTGACCACGGTCACCGACGTGGTCGGGTTCGCCTCGTTCCTCGGTTTCGCCCTTCTCCTCCTCTCGTGGATCGCTCCATGAAGAAGCTGCGCGACGGCTCCCTGCTCACCGACCACGACCTCTTCCTCTTCAACGAGGGGACGCATTACCGCCTCTACGAGAAGCTGGGAGCCCACCCCGCCCTCCAGGACGGGGTCGAAGGGACCTTCTTCGCCGTCTGGGCGCCGAACGCGCGGGAGGTCTCCGTCGTCGGGGACTTCAACGCGTGGGCGGCGGACCGCCACCCCTTGCGACCCCGGGCCTCGAGCGGCATCTGGGAGGGGTTCCTCCCCGGCGTGCGGAAGGGCGCCCTCTACAAGTACCGCATCGCCTCCCGGTTCGACGGGCATTGCCAGGAGAAGTCGGACCCCTTCGGCCTCCTGCACGAGATCCCCCCGAAGTCCGCCTCTGTCGTCTGGGAGTTCGACCCGGCCTGGGGGGATGCGGCGTGGATGGCCGACCGCGCCGGCCGCAACGCCCTCGACGCCCCGCAGTCCGTCTACGAGGTCCACCTCGGCTCCTGGCGGCGCGTCCCCAAGGAGGGCAACCGGTCGCTGTCCTACCGCGAGATGGCCCCCGCCCTCGCCGACTACGTGAAGCGAATGGGCTTCACCCACGTCGAGCTCCTGCCCGTCATGGAGCACCCCTTCTTCGGCTCCTGGGGCTACCAGGTGACCGGCTACTTTGCGCCGAGCGCCCGGTATGGGACGCCCGACGACTTCGCCTTCCTCGTCGACACCCTCCATCGGAACGGCATCGGCGTGATCCTCGACTGGGTCCCCTCCCACTTCCCCTCCGACGCGAACGGCCTGGCCTTCTTCGACGGCACGCACCTCTTCGAGCACGCCGACCCCCGGCAGGGCATCCAGCCCGACTGGGGGAGCGCCGTCTTCAACTACGACCGCAACGAGGTCCGCAGCTTCCTGATCAGCAACGCCCTCTTCTGGCTCGAGCGGTACCACGCCGACGGCCTCCGCGTCGACGCCGTCGCCTCCATGCTCTACCTCGACTACTCGCGCCGCGAGGGCGAGTGGATCCCGAACGCGCACGGCGGCCGGGAGAGCCTCGGGGCGATCGACTTCCTGAGGCGGCTCAACGCGGCGACCTACGGGTCGTACCCCGACACCATGACCATCGCCGAGGAGTCCACCTCCTGGCCGATGGTCTCCCGCCCCACCTACCTCGGCGGCCTCGGCTTCGGCCTGAAGTGGGACATGGGCTGGATGCACGACATGCTGCGGTACATGCGCCTCGACCCGATCCACCGCACCTACCACCACAACGACCTCACCTTCCGGCTCCTCTACGCCTTCCACGAGAACTTCGTCCTTTCCCTCTCCCACGACGAGGCCGTCCACGGGAAGGGCTCCCTCCTGTCCCGGATGCCGGGGGACGCCTGGCAGCAGTTCGCCAACCTCCGGCTCCTCTTCGCCTACCAGTTCGCCCAGCCCGGCAAGAAGCTGCTCTTCATGGGCGGCGAGTTCGGCCAGGGGTGCGAGTGGAACCACGACGCGAGCCTGGACTGGCACCTGCTCGACATCCCCTGGCACGCCGGCGTCCGGCAGTTCGTGTCGGACCTCAACCGCGTCTACCGGGAGGAGCCCGCGCTCCACCGGCTCGACGCCGACCCCGCCGGCTTCGAGTGGGTCGACTGCAACGACACGCAGCAGAGCATCATCTCCTTCCTGCGCAAGAGCGGCTCCGGCCAGCCGCCCGTCCTTGCCGTCTTCAACTTCACGCCGGTCCCTCGCCTGGGGTATCGCCTGGGCGTCCCCTGCGGCGGGACTTGGCGGGAGCTTCTCAACAGCGACGCCGCCGGCTACGGCGGGAGCGGGATGGGCAACCTCGGCGGCGTCCGGGCCGAGCCCGTCCCCGCGCACAACCGGTCGCATTCCGTCGTCCTCACGCTGCCCCCCCTGGGCGCCCTCTTCCTCCGGCCGGAGGAGCCCGCATGAGCGAGCTTCCCCGTCTCGGCGCCACCGCCCTGGACGGCCACCGGGCCCGCTTCGTCGTCTGGGCCCCTTTTGCCCGCCGCGTCGAGCTCCACCTTGTCGCCCCCGCCGACCGCGTTCTCCCGATGGCGCGGGACGAGCGGGGATACCACGAGGCCGTCGTCGACGGCTGCGGGCCCGGCGCCCGCTACCGGTACCGACTCGACGGGGACCGCGAACGCCCCGACCCCGCCTCCCGCTTCCAGCCCGAGGGCGTCCACGGCCCCTCGGAGGTCGTTGCCGACCCCTTCCCCTGGACGGACGCCGGCTGGCGGGGGATCCCCCTGGCGGACGGCGTCTTCTACGAGCTGCACGTCGGCGCCTTCACGCCGGAAGGGACCTTCGACGCCGTGATCCCGCGCCTTCCGGCCCTCCGCGACCTCGGCGTCACCGTCGTCGAGCTCATGCCCGTCGCCCAGTTCCCGGGCGGGCGGAACTGGGGCTACGACGGCGCGTACCCGTACGCCGTCCAGGGCACCTACGGCGGGCCGGCCGGGCTCAAGCGGCTTGTCGACGCCTGCCATGCGGCGGGCCTCGGCGTCGCCCTCGACGTCGTCTACAACCACCTGGGCCCGGAGGGGAACTACCTCGGCGAGTTCGCCCCCTACTTCACCGACCGGTACCGGACGCCGTGGGGCTCGGCGCTCAACTTCGACGGCCCCGAAAGCGACGAGGTCCGGCGCTACTTCGTCGGGAACGCCCTCCAGTGGGTGGCGGAGTTCCACGTCGACGCGCTCCGCCTCGACGCCGTCCACGCGATCTTCGACCGCGCCGCCGTCCCCTTCCTCCAGGAGCTGGCGTCGGCCGTGCACGGGGAGGCGGAGCGGAGCGGCCGGCGGATCCACGTGATCGCCGAGAGCGACCTCAACGACGCCCGCCTCATCCGCCCGCGCGAGGGCGGCGGGTACGGTCTCGACGGCCAGTGGAGCGACGACCTGCACCACGCGCTCCACGCGCTGCTGACGGGGGAACGGGGCGGCTACTACGCGGACTTCGGCGGGATCGCGCCGCTCGCCCGGGCCTGGCGGCAGGGCTACGCCTTCACCGGCCAGCGCGCGGCCTACCGGCGGCGGCGCCACGGGAACGACCCGCGGGGGTGCCGCGCCGAGCAGTTCCTTGTCTGCGCGCAGAACCACGACCAGATCG
>CAYUME010000371.1:4695-5484 GCA_964445475.1 uncultured Planctomycetia bacterium | reverse complement strand
CCGGGGCCCCGACGGTCAGGAAATCATGGACCTTGCGCAGCGCCGGCGTGATGTGCGGCGGCGCGATGGCGTAGCCGATCCGCCAGCCCGTCACGCTGTAGGTCTTCGAGAGGCCGCTGATGGTGACCGTCCGATCGCGCATGCCGTCGAGGGTGGCGAGGCTGACGTGCGTCCGGCCGTCGTAGAGGATGTGCTCGTAGATCTCGTCGGTGAAGGCCAGCACATCCCATCGCCGGCAGAGCCGGGCGATCAGCCCCAGTTCCTCCCGCGTGAAGACCTTCCCGGTCGGGTTGTGGGGGGTGTTCACGATGATGGCGCGGGTCCGGTTGTTGAAGGCACGGCGCAGTTCGTCCTCGTCGATGGACCAGTCGGGCGGATGGAGACGGACGTAGCGGGGGCGCGCGCCGGACAGGATGGCGTCCGGCCCGTAGTTCTCGTACCAGGGCTCGAAGACGATCACCTCGCCGCCGGGATCGACGGTGGCCAGGTGGGCCCCGACCATGGCCTCCGTCGACCCGCAGGTGACCGTGACCATGGTATCGGGATCGACGGGGATGCCGTTGTGGGCCCGGACCTTGCGGGCGATGGCCTCGCGCAGCCGCTTCGCCCCCCAGGTGACGGCGTACTGGTTGATGTCGCGGCGGATGGCCGCGCAGGCGGCGGCCTTGATCGGGGCCGGGGTCGGGAAGTCGGGGAACCCCTGCGCGAGGTTGATGGCGCCGTGGGCGTCGGCCAGGCGGGTCATCTCGCGGATGACGGACTCGGTGAAGCCGGCGGCCTTCTTCGAGA
>CAYUME010000371.1:0-4685 GCA_964445475.1 uncultured Planctomycetia bacterium | reverse complement strand
TCGAGACGCCGCGGAGGAGGGGCATGGGGGGGTTCCTGTTCGGGTTCACGGGGCCGCCGCTTCGGACGGCTCGGCGCGTCGCCGCCCGTTCGGCGCGATCCGGAGCCGCCGGCTACGGCGGCGGCTCCGCCTGGGGGGCCAGGTTCTCGAAGCGCATGAAGTCCCGGAGGAAGGCGAGCTTGACCTCGCCCGTGGGGCCGTTCCGCTGCTTGCCGATGATCACCTCGCAGACGTTCGGCTCGGCGCTGTTGCGGTTGTAGTAGTCGTCCCGGTAGAGCATCATGACGACATCCGCGTCCTGCTCGATGGCGCCGGACTCGCGGAGGTCGGCGAGGCGCGGCCGGTGGTCGTCGCGCGTCTCGACGGCGCGGCTGAGCTGGGAGAGGGCGATGACGGGAACGTCGAGCTCGCGGGCGAGCGCCTTCAGCGACCGGGAGATCATGGCGATCTCCTGCTGGCGGCTTTCCGGGCGCGACTCGCGCATCTCCATGAGCTGGAGGTAGTCGACGAGGACGAGGTCGACACCGCGGTCGCGCTTGAGGCGGCGGGCGCGGGCGCGGAGGTCGAGGACGGAGAGGTCCGACGAGTCGTCGATGTAGATCGGGGCGTCCTCGAAGCTCCCCGCGGCCAGCGCCAGCCGGTGGATCTCCTCGTCGGAGATCTTCCCGGTCCGGATGCGGAAGGAGCTGATGCGCGTGTGGGAGCAGAGCATGTTCTGCGCCAGGGTCTGGCGGCTCATCTCGAGGCTGAAGACCAGGACGGGCCGCTTTTCGACGAGCCCGACGTGCTCGGCGATGTTGAGCGCGAAGCTGGTCTTCCCCATGCTCGGCCGGCCGGCCACCACGACGAACTGCGCCGGGTGGATGCCGCCGAGCAGGTCGTCGAGGTCGAAGAAACCCGTGGAGATCCCCGTGATGCGCCCCTGGCGCGACCGGATGTCCTCGATGTTCTTGAAGACCTCATGCAGGAGGTCGTAGACGGAGTGCGCCTGCCCCTGGGACCGCCGGCTCGCGATCTCGAAGACCCGCTTCTCGGCGCGGTCGACCAGGGCCTCGAGGGTCTCGCGCCCGTCGAGCGCGTCCTGGACCATGCTCTGGCCGGCCTGGATGAGGCGCCTCAGCCCCGCCCGCTCGCGCACGATCCGGGCGTAGTGCTCCGCGTTGCCGGGGACGGGCACCGCCTCGCACAGGGAAACGAGGTAGTCCGTCCCCCCCGCCCGGTCGAGCTGGGCGCGGCGGGACAGCTCGTCGTTGAGGATCGTCAGGTCGGCGGGCTTTCGCTCGTTGTAGAGCCGGAGGATCGCCTCGAAGAGGATGCGGTGCTGGTCGCGGTAGAAGTCGTCGGACCCGACGAGTTGGACGACATCGCCGATGGCGGCGTTGTTGCGGAGGAGGGAGCCTACCAGGCAGCCCGCGCCTTCGATGTTGTGCGGGAGGGCGGTCTCGGCGACCGGGGCGGATGCCGGGGTACGCGCGGGGGGCGGCGGGGAGCCCATGGCGGACGGTCCGACCGGACGGCGGGGGGCGCCCTCGCCGCCCGCGCCTCACGACGGTTTCTCGGCGTCCTTGCCGGCGACGACCCAGACCTTCGCCGGAGCGGTGACCGTCCCGTGCGGCCGGACGGTGACCGTGTAGACGCCGACCTTGCGGATCGGCTCCTCGATCTCGACCATGTCGGGCGCCACTGCCACGCCGGCCTTCCGGAACGCCTCTGCGATCAGGCGCGGGTCCACGGAGCCGTACAGGTGCCCCTCGGCGTTCGCGTTCGCCTCGATGGTCACGGAGGTCTTCTCGACGGCGGCGGCGACCTCCTGGGCGGTGGCCTGCCGGCGCTCGTCGCGGCGGACGAGGTGGGCCTTTTCCCGCTCGAAGGCCTTCAGCACGCCGGGGGTCGGGCGGGCCGCCAGCTTGCGGGGGATCAGGTAGTTGCGGGCATACCCCTCGCTGACGCGGACGATCTCGCCGCGGCGGCCGACGTCGGGGACATCCTCGCGGAGCAGCACGTCCATGGACATGGTCAGGTCCCGATGTAAGGGATCAGGGCCATGAAGCGCGCCCGCTTGATGGCCAGCTTGACGGAGCGCTGATGGCGCGCGCAGTTGCCGGAACGCTTGCGGGAAAAGAGCTTGCCTTGCGTCGTGCAGAGCTTGATCAGGACGTTGATGTCCTTGTAGTCGACCACGCCGACCTTCTCGCGGCAGAAGCGGCAGCGGTTGTCCTTGCGGAACTTCCGGTAACGCTTCTTGCCGTCGGCCGCATCGCGGGGATCACTGCTGTCCGGTCGCATCGTCCGCTTCTCCAGGATTCGGGTTCGTTCGCGCCGCCGCTAGAAGGGCGGCTCGGCCCCGTGGCCCTCGTCGGGAGGAGGCTCCTCCACGGGCGGCTCCGCCGCCGGTCCGCCGCCGGCCGCCGCGCCGCCGGCCGCCCCGCCGGGCTTTCCGCCCAGGAACTGCACGCTCTGGGCCACCACCTTCAGCTTGCTGCGCTTCTGCCCCTCGGGGGACTGCCACTGGTCGAGGGTCAACCGCCCCTCGATGAAGACCTCCCGGCCCTTCTTCAGGTACTCCGCGCAGTATTCGGCCTGTTTCTGCCAGACCGTGACGTCGATGAAGCAGGTGTCCTCTTTCCAGCTCCCGTCCGGCCCCTTCCACTTCCGGTTGACCGCGATTCCGAGGTCGCAGACGGCCGTGCCGTTCGGGGTGTAGCGCAGCTCCGGATCCCGGGTCAGGCGGCCGAGCAGCAGGACTTTGTTGACGTTGGCCATGGTGCACGCAACCGGCCGCGCCCGCGCGGGGCGGCGCTAGTACCGCCGTTCCCGGCGAAAGCCGCCCGTGCGCGTCTCGTCGGGCGGGGGCAGCTCCTGAGGCGCCACGCACGGCTTGATCGGCCCCTCGTGGCAGGTGAAGAGGACGCGGAGGATCACGTCGCAGAGGCCGCACTCCCGGCGGAGCGTCGCCACCCCGCCCGACTCCACTTCCACGTAGGCCAGCAGGTAGGAGCCGCGCTTGTGGCCGCGGACGGGATAGGCCAGCTTCCGCTCGCCCCACTTGTTGTTGTTCACGATCTTGCCGCCGGCCTTCTCGACGATCCGCTGGATCTCCCCCTGGACCTTGTCCCACTCCTTGGTGGCGGCGGTGGGCTCGATCAGGAACATGCCTTCATAGATCGGCACGCGCGTCTCTCCATGCAATGTTGGGAAAGGGCGGATTATACAGATGGGCGCCGCCAAGTCAAACGAAACGCGCTCGGCCGGAACGCGCCCGGCTCACGTCTCCTTCCGGTTGAAGGCGTTCATGCAGGCCTCGATCCCCGAGGCGGCCCAGCAGGCGGCGGCGTCGGCCGCCCGCTCGAACGCCGTCTCCATCTGCGGCCGCTCCGCCTTCGGGAAGGGAGCCAGCACGTACGCCGCCGAGTCCCCGCCGGCCGGGGACCCGATCCCGATCCGGATCCGCGGGAAGGCCTGGGAGCCGCCGAGGTGGGCGATGATCGACTCCAGCCCGTGGTGCCCCCCCGCCGACCCCTGCGCGCGCACCCGGATCCCCCCCGCCGGCAGGTTCAAGTCGTCGCAGACCACGAGCAGGTCCTCGGGCGCCGCCTCCTGCTCCCGCAGGAGGGTCGGCACGATCTCGCCGGTCAGGTTCACGTAGGTCCCCGGCTCGACGAGCAGGACCGGCGTCCCGTCCAGGCACGCGCGGGCCACGCGGGCGCGGACGCGGGCGCGCCGGAGGGAGACCCCCGCCCGGCGGGCGAGGAGATCCACGACGCGGAAGCCGCAGTTGTGCCGCGTCCCCCCGTACGCGTCCCCCGGGTTCCCGATCCCCAGCACGAGCTTCATATCGGACCGCCGCCCGGCCGGCGCTACTTCTTCTCCTCGCCCTTCTCCGCCTTCGCCGGCTTGACGGGCTTCTCCTCCTCGACCTCGGCCTCGCCCTCGGCCGGCTTCTTGCCGATGACCTCCGGCTCGACCGGCCCGACCTCCGCCGCCACCGGCGCGACCTCCTCGACCTGCGGCGGCCGGACGCTGGCCAGCACCATCTCCGTCGCGGCCACGATCGTCACGCCCGCCGGGACCTTCAGGTCGCTGATGTGCAGGTTCTCGTCCAGCTTCAGCCCGGACACGTCCGCCGAGAGCTTCTCCGGAATCGCGTCCGGCAGGCAGCGGACCGACAGGACCTTGACGAACTGGCTGAGGACGCCGCCCTCCGCCGTCACGCCCACCGGCTTGCCCGTGAGCTCCAGGACCACGTCGAGGGTCAGTTCCTCGTCCATGGCGACCTGGTTGAAGTCGACATGGAGCACGTTTTCGCCGGTGGCGTCGTACTGCACCTCGCGGATGAAGACCTTCTGGATGCCGGCGGGCGTGGTCAGGTCGACCATGCGCTGCCCCTGCTTGAGCATGGCGGCGATCTCCGAGACCTTCAGCTGGAGGGCCTGGGGCTGGATCGTCCGGCCGTAGACGACGGCCGGGACGACCCCCTGGTACCGGAGCTTGCGGCACGGGGCGGAGCCGTGGGCGGTGCGGGGCTCGGCCTGGACGGCGACCTTCTTCATGGCGATTCCTTTCGCATGGGGCCGGGGCGCGCGCCTCGGCGGGTTCCCGGGTTATCCTCGGTTCAGATGAAGAGCACGCTCACCGACTCGCTCCGGTGGATCCGCCGGATGGCCTCCCCGATGAGGCTGTCGATC
>CAYUME010000370.1:0-5500 GCA_964445475.1 uncultured Planctomycetia bacterium | reverse complement strand
GGCGGTTGTCCGGCAGGAGGGCGATGTCGCGGATCTCCTCGTCGAGCGTCAGCATGCCCGCCGGCGCGACAGGCAGCCGGCCGATCGCCAGCTTCCCGAGGATCAGGCGCAGGCGGCCGGCGACCTCGGCGCTGCCCCGCGCGTCGCGAGACTCCAGCAGGCGACGGGCACGCTCTCCTGCGGCCATCAGCCGCTCCGTGGCCTCTTCGCGGACGTTGAAGTCGTCCGCGCCGAGGTCGTCCATCCACCGCCGGATGGCCTCCGGCGTCGCCTCCGCCCCGCCCCCCCCCGGCGCCAGCCACAGGCAGAGCCGCTGGTCGTCCGTCGAGACCAGGAGGGCCCCGCCGTCGGCCGAGAAGACGCAGCGTTCGGGATCCTTGCTGTGAACATCCTGCTCCCCGGCCGCCGCCGCACGCAGGCTTTCCAGCTCGGCGCCGGTGTCGAGGTTCCAGAACCGGACCCGCCCGTCCGATCCCGCGGTGGCCGCCACGGGGCCGGCCGGGGAGATCGCCAGGTCGTTGAAGGAGCCCTCCGACCCGAAGGAGACCGTCGCATCCCCCTGGAGGTCGGCCCCGTACACCAGGACCTGGCTTGGGCACTGGACCGCAACGCTCCGGCCGTCGGCCGTGAAGGCGATCCGGCCCGGGGTGTTCGCGATCCGGACCTCGCGGCCGCCCGTGAACCGGCCCGTCTGGAGGTCGAACATACGGACGAGATTGTTCTGACAGGAAACGAGCGCCGTTCGTCCGTCCGGCGAGACAGCCAGGCCGCGGATGCCTTCCGGGAAGACCTCGGCCGGCGCGGACCGGCCGCCCCGAAGGGACCAGAGGCCGAGAGCCTTGTCCTTGGCCACCAGGATCCGCCCGCCCTTCGCGTCGTAGGCGGCCTTTTCGGGCGGCGCGACCGGCACGACCGCGTCTGGCGCCGGCCAGTCCCGCCGGCCGCTCTCCAGGTCCCATCGCCAGATCGCCCCGTCGCCGCCGGAATACAGGAACCGCCCGTCCGCCGTGAACGCCACGGGCCAGTGCGTCTCGCCCGGCGTGGCGATCGTCCGGATCGTCTTGCCGTCCGCGGCGTCGAGGACGGCCAGACGCTCCTTCGCCCCTGCGGCGAGGCGGCGTCCGTCCGGCGCAAAGCCGACGATCTTGACGTTGTCGAGAGCGCCGGCCTTCCAGAGCTCCCGGCCCGATTCCAGGTCCCACAGGCGCACCGCATTGTCGTTTCCGCAGGTGGCGAGGCGCTTGCCGTCGGGAGAGGAGGAGACCGTGTATACTTCCTTCTCGTGGGCGAGCGTCCACAGGAGCTGGCCCGTCCCGATCTCCCAGACGCGGACGGCCTTCTCCTCGCCGCCGGCCGCCAGTTGGCGGCCGTCCGGCGTCGACGCGACGGCGTACACGCTCTTGGTGAAGCCGGGATACGTCCGGATCTCCTTCGCCTCCGCGAGGTCCCATAGGCGGACGTCCGCCTTCCCGGCGGCGGCGAACGTCCGGCCGTCCGACACGAGGCCGATCCGGAAGACCGCCTCCTTGCCGAAGCACTCGAAGGACGCGGACTCCTCTCCCGTGGCGATGCGCCGGAGGGAAACCCGGCCGCCGTCGCCCAGGAGGATCCGGTCGCCGTCCGGGAGCCTCGCGACCGTCCAGACGGAGCTCGCCAGGGTCTCGAACCGCCGGATCTCCGTCCCGGTCTCCAGGTCCCAGATCCGCGCGGTGTGGTCCTGGGCCGCCGTCAGGGCGCGCCGGCCGTCGGCGAGTAGAACGATCGCGGTGAGCTGTCCGGCGTGCCGGAGGCGCGCGTCGCCCCCGTGCGAGACGCGCCGCAGCGCGGCGGCGTCGAACGGGGCGGGTCCGGCCGCGGCGGGCAGGACGGCAATCCACGGCAGGAGATAACCGACCAAACGGCGCATGGCAGACGCCCCCCGCAAGGGCCCCCTGTCCAGCCTTCTCCAGGGACTGTAATCCGTATTCCGCCATTGTCCAACCCATTTCCGAGCCGGCCCATGCGCGCCGCCGAAAGAGGGGAAGACGGCCACTTCGTCCACGATTCCGGCGGATCCCGCACGGCGCCCCGCTTCCCGGATGCTTGCCGACTCCCCGCCGGGCGTGTATAGTCCCGGTCTCGGCGCCTTGAAAGCCGCTCCCGTTTCAGGAGAAGGGTCATGTCGCATCGTCTTATCCAGGCCGCGCTCGTCATCGCGGCGGCGGCGCCGGCGGGGCTGGCCGGCTGCTCCTCCCAGGACGCCCAGCCCGTCGGAGGCCCCATGAAGCCGGGCATCGAGCAGCGCGAGTTCGGGAAGGTCGACGGGAAGACGGCCCGCCTCTTCACCCTCACCAACGCCAACGGCCTGGTGGCGAAGATCACCGACTACGGCACCATCCTGACCGAGCTCTGGGTGCCCGACAAGAACGGCGTCATGACCGACGTCGTCCTCGGCTTCGACAACCTCGAGAGCTATCTCAAGGGGCACCCCTACTTCGGGGCGATCGCCGGCCGGTGCGCCAACCGCATCGCGAAGGGGAAGTTCACTCTCGACGGAAAGACCTACCAGCTGGCCACCAACAACAGACCCAACCACCTGCACGGCGGCGTGAAGGGCTTCGACAAGCACGTCTGGGACGCCGAGCCGAAGACGACCCCCGAGGGGCCGGCCCTCGTCCTCTCCCGGACCAGCCCCGACGGCGAGGAGGGCTATCCCGGGACCGTGAAGGCGACCTGCACCTACACTCTCACGAACGCGAACGAGCTGAAGGTCGAGTTCACGGCGACGACCGACAAGCCGACGATCGTCAACCTCGCCCACCACACGTATTGGAACCTCGGCGGCGCCGCCGCGGGCGACATCCTCGGCCACACGCTCCAGCTCAACGCTGACCATTTCACCCCCGTGGACGCCACCCTCATCCCGAACGGCGGCACGCCCCCGGTCGAGGGGACCTGCATCGACTTCCGGCGGGCGCACCAGATCGGGGACGACCTCGAAGAGATGGGCGGCGACCCCTCCGGCTACGACCACAACCTCATCCTCAACGGCAAGCCCGGCGAACTCCGCTGGGCCGCCCGCCTCGCCGACCCGAAGTCCGGCCGCCAGATGGAGCTCCTGACAACCGAGCCGGGGGTGCAATTCTACACCGGCAACTTCCTCGACGGATCCATCACGGGCAAGGAGGGCGTCGTCTACAAGAAGCACTGGGGGCTCTGCCTCGAGACCCAGCACTTCCCCGACTCGATCAACAAGCCCGACTGGCCCTCCGTGGTGCTGCGGCCCGGAGCGACCTACAGGCACCTCATGATCCACCGGTTCACGGCAAAATGAGGCGGCACGGACCCGCTCGGTCGCGACGGAGAGGCCGGGACCCGCGTCCCGGCCTTTTCCGCTAAACGGCGGCGCCGCGCCGGCCGCCGCGAGGCCGTCTGCCCCCGTGCGCACGTCAAGCCTTCGATCCGGGGAGGGAGCGCCATGACGCGCGCGACGCTGCTCCTCGCCGCCGCCTGCGCGGTTGGCTCCGCTCTGCCGCCCCCCGCGTCGGCGGCCCCCGCCTCCCCGGCGGCCGATCCGGCGCCCGGCGGCACGAAGGCCGACTACGAGCGCGCCGCCGGCCTCCGCCGGACCACCGCGGACAAGGTCTTCCGCGACAAGGTCCAGCCACACTGGCTCCCCGGCAACGACGCCTTCTGGTATCGCGTCCGGACCGGGCCCGACTCGCACGAGTACGTCTTCGTCGACGCCGCGCAGGGCGTGCGGCGCCCGGCCTTCGACCACGCGCGCCTGGCCGAGGCCCTCCGGAAGGCGGGCGTGGCGGACGCCCGGGCCGACCGCCTCGCGCTCGACGACCTCGCGCTGGACCCGTCGGGCTCCCGGGCGGACTTCCGTTGCGGCGGCACGGCGTGGCGCTGCAGCCTGCCGGCGTGCGAGCTGCGCGAGCGCACGGGGGCGGAGGCGCCGGCGCCCGCCGGTCCGCCCGCCGACCCCCCGAAGGCGAGCCGGCGCACCGGCGGCGAGACGTCGGTGACCGTCGTCAACAAGACCGCGGGCGAGGTGGAGCTCCTCTGGCTCGACGAGGACGGCGAGCGCCACGGCTACGGGACGATCCCGGCCGGCGGCCGCCACGCCCAGCACACCTACGCCGGCCACGTCTGGTGGGTCGTCGACGCGCAGGGGGGGATCCTGGCCGCCGTCGAGGCGCTGGTGGAGCCGTCCACCGTCGTGGTGGAGACGCGTCGCGCCGGCACCGCCCCGCCCCGACGCGCCCGCCCCCGCCCGGAGAAGACGGCCGCCGGGGGCGACTCCCCCGACGGCGCGTGGCGCGCATTCATCAGGGACCAGAACGTCTGGCTCAAGGACCTGAAATCCGGCGCGGAGGCCGCGCTCAGCACCGACGGGACTCCCGAGGACGCCTACGGCGGCGAGCTGCACTGGTCCCCCGATGCGTCGCGTCTTGTCGCCCTCCGCACACGCCGCGGCGGCGACCGGAAGGTCACCCTGGTCGAATCGTCCCCCAAGGACCAGCTCCAGCCGAAGGTCCGCACGTACGGATACCTCAAGCCGGGCGACCCGATCCCGACCCCGAAGCCACACCTCTTCGACGTCCCGGCGCGGAAGGAGATCCCCGTCCGCGACGACCTCTTCCCCACCCCCTGGGACCTCTACGACCTCCGGTGGGAGCCGGACGGGAGTCGCTTCACGTTCGTCTACAACCAGCGCGGCCACCAGGTCCTCCGCCTCGTCGCCGTCGACGCCCGGACAGGCGGGGCGAGCGCGCTCATCGACGAGACGTGCCGGTCCTTCTTCGACTACGAGCACAAGCGCCTCTTCAAGCCCCTCGACGCGACGCGCGAGATCCTCTGGATGTCCGAGCGGAGCGGCTGGAACCACCTGTACCTCCATGACGCGGCGACCGGCGCCCTCAAGAACGCCGTCACGTCGGGCGCGTGGGTCGTGCGCGGCGTCGACCGCGTCGACGAGCAGGCCCGCCAGGTCTGGTTCCGCGCGATGGGGATGCGGCCGGGACAGGACCCGTACTTCGTCCATTATGGCCGCGTCAACCTCGACGGAACCGGCCTGGTCGTCCTCACCGAGGGGGACGGGACGCACGCGGTCGCGTGGTCCCCCGACCGGCGATTCCTCCTCGACACGTGGTCGCGGGTCGACCGGCCGCCGGTGACGGAGCTCCGGCGCGCGTCGGACGGGTCGCTCGTCTGCGAGCTCGAGCGCGCCGACGCGACCGCGCTGCTGGCGACCGGGTGGCGCCCGCCCGAGCCGTTCGTCGCGAAGGGGCGCGACGGGACGACGGACATCCACGGCATCCTGATCCGGCCGACGACCTTCGACCCCGCGCGCCGGCACCCCGTCCTGGAGGACATCTATGCCGGCCCGCAGGGCTTCCACGTGCCCAAGGCCTTCGGGCTCCAGCTCCGGCAGCGGAGCCTCGCGGAGCTCGGCTTCGTGGTCGTGATGATCGACGGCATGGGCACGAACTGGCGGTCGAAGGCCTTCCACGAC
>CAYUME010000369.1:0-5519 GCA_964445475.1 uncultured Planctomycetia bacterium | reverse complement strand
GAGCCGGACGGTCGTCACCTCGACCAGGCGCGCCTGGGCTTCGGGCGGCCGGCGTTGGGCCTTCGTCCCTGTCTCGATGTAGTACACGGTGACCCCGGCGCCGCCGGCCAGGATGGCCAGCGTCATGAAAATGTAGAAGATCGTTCCGGCGACCGTCCGGCGCGGCACAGGCGGGGCCTCCGCCGCCATCGGGGCCTCCCCCGGCGGAGGAGGCGTGTCGTGGGGGTCCGTGTCCATCGCGCGTGTCATCCTGATAATCAACTCAACAAGGGAGAGGGCGGAACTCATTCCGCCCCCGCTCGTCCTTCCGCTCCCCGCACGGATTACGGCGCGGCCCCCTCCGTCGTTCCCGCCTCCGCCGCCTCCCCGTCCCCCGGCCGCTCCAGCCCCCACGCGCCGCCGAGGGCCCGGTGGAGGTCGATGCGGTACCCGATCAGCTCCCGCCGCCCCCGGAGCGTGTCGCGCTCCAGCCGCTGGTTCGTCAGGAGCACGGTGAGCACGCGCAGGTAGTCCTCCGCCCCCTTCGCGTAGCGCTCGCGCGTCTGGTCCGCGGCGGCCTTCGAGAGCGCGAGCTGCCGCTCGAGGCTGTCCACGACGTCGCGCTGGCGCCGCTCCCGGGCAATCGCGTCCTCGACCTCCCCGAGGGCGACCAGGATCGACTGGCCGTACCGGTGGAGCCGCTCGCGGGCGGCGGCCTGCGCCCGGTCCGCCTCCGCGTCCCGCGCCCCGCCCTCGAAGAGGGGGGCGACGAGCCCCGCCGCCAGGCTCGCGATCCAGTTGTCGAAGAGGTCGCGCACGGCGTCCGCCGACGTCTCCGCCCGGGCCGACAGGCTGAGGCGCGGCCACCGGTCCGCGGCCGCTGCCGCCGACGACGCGTCGGCCTCCCGGAGCCGGAACCAGGCGGCGCGGACGTCCGGACGCTTCCGGACCAGGTCCGCCGGCAGGCCGGTCGCCGGGGTCGGGGGAAGGGCCGGCAGCGCCTCGCGGGCGGCGGTGACCGGCGCGTCGGGCGGCTGGCCGACCAGGATCGCCAGCCGGTGCTCGAGCACCTGCCGCTCCGCATCCGCCCGGTGCCGTTCCGCCCGCGTCGACTCCAGCAGCTGCCGCTGCTGGAGGACGTCGACGGCCGACCCCTGCCCCTGGCGAAAACGGAAGGTCACCAGCTCGAGATAGTCCTCGTTGGTCCGGATCTGCGCGTCGAGGAGGCGGAGCTGCCCCCGCTGGTCGAGGAGGCGGACCCACGTCGCGGCCACCTCGGCGGACAGGGTGATCGCCGCCGCGTCGAGGTCCTCGCGGCCGGCCCTCGCCGCCAGCGCCGCGGCGTCGCGGGTGGAGCGGACGCGCCCCCAGAGGTCGATTTCGTAGGTGGCGAGCACGCCGAGCGAGAAGTCGTTCCCGGTGGCGAACGTGCGGGGCTGGCCGTCCGCCGTGCGGGTCGCCGAGCGCGACCGGCCGGCATCGGCCTCCGCCGAGGCCTTGGGCCAGAGGGCCGCGCCCGCCTTCCGGGCGGCCGCCTCGGCTTGGTCGAGCCGGTCCCAGGCGGCGCGCAGGTCGAGGTTCCCCGCGAGGGCGCGGTCGACAAGCGCGTCGAGCGCCGGGTCGCCGAGCGCCGTCCACCAGCGGTCCGGCGGGGCCAGGATCCCGGTGCCGGAAAACCGGTCCGGGACGCGGATGGGGGGCGCGGGACCGTCGTCCGGAGAGGGCCCCGCGCAGGCGGCGAGGGCGAGGAGAACCGCGGCGGGGAGGCGCGCGGACGATGGAGGCCGGGAACCTCGACGCGGGGGTGTCATCGGCCTCCTCCTGTTTCCAGGCCCGCGAAGAAGAGGTCGACAAACGCGCCCGCCGCGCGGGCATGGGGGGGATCCGGCCACCGGCACGGGTGGAAAAGCACCTGCGCCATGGCGGTATGAATGACCATGCCCATGAAGGCGCGGGCCGCCAGGAGGGCGTCGACGCGACGGTAACGCCCGGCGCGAGCCCCGGACGCGATCCGGCCCCGGAGGGCGTCGATCACGCGCGCCACGTGGGCCTCGTAGTACATCGTTGAGAGGGCGTGGCGCTCGAGGCCGCTGTGGAGAAGGAGGCGCAGGAACGTGTCGTCCCGCCGGATGCGGACCAGGATGTCCTCGGCGAGGCGCCGGAAGGCGACTCGGTCGGAGAGGGTCCGGTCGCCGGCCGCGCCGTGCGCGGGACCGACTTCCGCGATCTGGCGCTGGATGATGGCGTCGTAGAGGGCGCGCTTGGTGGGAAAGAGGCGGTAGATGAGCGCCTCGCTCACGCCGGCCGCGCGGGAGAGGTCGCGGGTCGTGGTGCCGGCGAAGCCTTTGCGCGCGAAGAGGGCCAGGGAGGCGGCGACGATCTGCTCGCGCCGGGCGTCGGGGGGGAGGCGGGGGCGGGCGGCGCGCGGCATCGGCGGTCTCCCCGGCAAGACTGATGAGTGAACACTTACTTACCAGATCCGCCCGGGACCGGCAAGCCCTTGCGAAGCCGCCCGCCCGACGCCGGTCTGAGCCGGGGGCCCGGTCCGCGGCCGGGTTCCCGGCGGGGCAAACACCACCGCCCGCGATGCGCGTTCCCCCTCGCGCGCTCGCGCCCGTTCGGGTACAACATCGACGTGCGGCTCTTCAACCTCGGCTCCGGCAGCGCCGGCAACGCCACCGTCCTCGCCCACGACGGCCACGCCCTCCTCATCGACGCCGGCCTCCCGCTCAAGCGCCTGCGCGCCGGCCTCGACGGCCTGGCCCTCGAGGGCGTCCTCCTCCCCCACTGCCACGGCGACCACCTCAAGCCCGTCGCCCGCCGCCTCGACGCCCCCTTCTGGATGGACGCCGCCAACGCCCGCGAAGTGACCCGGAAGCCGGGGCTCGGCGACCTCGAGGTCCGGCTCTTCGACGGCCGCCCCTTCCGCGCCGGCCCCTTCGACGTCTCCCCCTTCCCGCTCCCCCACCCCGGCGGCGCGCGATGGCACGGCTACGGCTTCGTCGTGGCGTGCGGCGGCCGCCGCCTCGTCTACGCCACCGACCTCGGCCACGTCCCCGCCCACGCCCGGGGGGCCTTTGCCGAGGCCGACCTCCTCGTCCTCGAGTCGAACCACGACCCGGAGATGGAGTGGCGCAGCGGGCGTCCTCCGTGGACGGTCGACTGGGTCCTCTCCGACCAGGGGCACCTCTCGAACGACCAGTGCGCGGAGGCGCTGGGAGGCGCCGCGCGGGCTCACACGGTGGTGCTGGGGCACCTCTCCCGGGACTGCAACGACCCGGCGCTGGCGCTGCGCACCGCCCGCACAGCCCTGCGCCCCGCCGTCCGCCTCCTGGCGGCCCGGCAGGACGACGGGACGGGCTGGATCCCCGTCTGAGCGCGGGCGCCCCGGCGGCCGCGCGATTTCGCTTGCGTCAACCGTGATTGAAGCGGTCATGAGTGATCACGGTCAATCATCCACGGGGCCCGGCCGCGGAAAGGCGGGCGGCGCCCCCCCCCTGTTCACAGGAACCGGGCGCGGTCGCCACATAGAAGTACGGGGAAACGGCGCGGGGGGGGGCGGGCCAGCCGCCAAGAACGCTTGACAGAACGCGCTCGATATGATCACATGTAATCATGAATGATCACGAGCGCCTCCGCGCGATCCGGGACTGGCTGGGCCGCAGCCAGCGGCTCACGGTCCCCGAGATCGTGCGGCGCCTCGGGGCGTCGCCCGCCACCGTCCGGCGCGACCTCCACCGCCTCGAGGCCCGCGGCGAGCTCGTCCGCGTCCACGGCGGCGCCCTCCACCCCCACTACCGCGCCGGCGAGCCCTCCTTCGAGCAGCGCCAGCAGCTCGCCGCCGCCGCCAAGGCCGCCATCGCCGAACGCGCCGCCCGCGAGGTTCCCGAGCGCGCCACCGTCTTCGTCGACGGCGGGTCGACCGGCCTGGCCCTCGGCCTCCGCCTCCTCGCCCGCGAGGACGTCACCCTCGTCACCCACTCCGTCCCCATGATCCACGCCGCGCGCGGCAAGCGGGCCCGCGTCATCGGCCTCGGCGGCGAGCTGCGCGAGATCTCCGGCGTCCTCATCGGGGCGCTGACCCTCCGCTGGCTCGAGAACCTCCGCTTCGACGTCGCCTTCCTCGGCGCCTCGGGCCTCTCGGGACGGGACGGCGCGAGCACGACCGAGCTGAGCGAGGCGGCGGTCAAGCAGGCCGCCATGGCCCGCTCCGCGCGCCGGATCCTCCTTTCCGACCTCGGCAAGTGGGAGCGCCCCGCGGCCGTCCGCTTCGCCGAGTGGCGCGACTTCGACGCCTGGATCGCAGACCGGCTCCCCCCGCCCTCCGGGCGGAAGCTGGTCGAGCGCCACGGTTTCAATCTGGTCGCGGCCCAGGACGGGCCGCACAGCCCCAGGAGGTGAGCGATGGCCCGGAAGGCGAAGGCGGGCGCGGCGGCGGCCCCGGCAAAGTCCGCGACGGGCGGCGTGTACCGGTTCTCCTTCGGCCCCTGGAACATCCACGAGGGCGCCGACCCCTTCGGCCCCGACGTGCGCGCGCCGTATTCGTTGAAGGACAAGCTTGACCTCTACAAGTCCCTCGGCTACGACGGCGTCCAGTTCCACGACGACGACGTCGTCGAGGGCATCGATGACAAGACCCCCGCGCAGCTCGAGGCCCGGGCGCGCGAGGTGCGAAAGATGCTCGACGACCGCGGCCTCGTCGCCGAGTTCGTCGCCCCCCGCCTCTGGTTCAGCCCCCGCACGATCGACGGCGCCTACACCTCCAACAACCCGGCGGACCGTTGCTACGCGATCGAGCGCAGCAGGAAGTCGATCGACATCGCCCGGATCGTCGGCACCCCCAACCAGGTCCTCTGGCTCGCCCGCGAGGGCTCCTACATCCGGGAGGCCAAGGACGCCACGGTCGCCGTCGAGCGGCTCCTCGAGGCCGTCAACGCCATGCTGGCCCACGACAAGGGCGCCCGCATCCTGATCGAGCCGAAGCCGAACGAGCCGATGGACCACGCCTACATCCCGACCATCGGCCACGCCATCGCGCTCGCCTACCGGTCGGCCGACCCGGCGCGCGTCGGCGGCCTCATCGAGTCCGCCCACGCCCTCCTCGCCGGCCTCGACCCCTCCGACGAGATGGCCTTCGCGCTGGCCCACGACAAGCTCTGGTCCGTCCACCTCAACGACCAGAACGGCCTCAAGTTCGACCAGGACAAGTCCTTCGGCTCCGCCAACCTCCGCTCCGCCTTCAACCAGGTCCGCGTCCTGGACCGGAACGGCTACGGCCGCCGCGGCGAGTTCGTCGGCATGGACGTCAAGGTCATGCGCACCCAGGCCCGCGCGTCGAACGCCGCCCACCTCGCCAACAGCCGGAAGACCTTCCTCCACCTCCTCGAGAAAGTGCGGACGCTGGACACGAAGGTCGAGCGGCAGTATATCGACAACCGCGACTACGAGGGGCTGGATGCCTTCGTCCTGCGGCACCTGATGGGCCTCCGGTAACCGCGAGGGGGCACGGAGAACACGAAGACGGTGCGGAGCGGCGGCAC
>CAYUME010000368.1:0-5528 GCA_964445475.1 uncultured Planctomycetia bacterium | reverse complement strand
TGCGGCCTGGGCGGCCAGCACGCTGACGCCGCCGGCGAGCTTGTGCGCCTCCGGACTGGACTGCGGATTGAGGACGACCTGGACGAGGCCCGAGCGGTCCCGGAGGTCGGCGAAGACGAGGCCGCCGTGGTCGCGACGGACGTCGACCCACCCGTTGAGGACGACGGTCTGGCCGGCGTGGGACTTCCGGACGTCGCCGCAGTAGTGGGTGCGCTTCAGCTTCAGCATGGGAATCCTTCCGCAAGAAAAACGGGGAGGACGAAGGATACCGGAGGGGGGGGCGGGAGTCAATGTGAAGAACGGCCGAATACGAACACGATAACGCTTGCGCGTCTTTCGCTGCGGTTCAGACGATCCGGATGCCGGCGTAGCCCACCACGTGGTCGCGATCGCCGCTGACCTCGGCGCTGGTGGCGTAGCGGATGAGCTCCGCGCGCGTCGCGCCCTGCGCGACCGACGCGGCGAGGGCGACGAGGACGGGGGCCCAGCCGCACATCGTGACGCTCCGCTCCCGGACAACGCGATGAAGCCCGTCCGGGTCCAGCGCCAGCAGGGGGGCGAGCGCGGCACGGTCCTGCTCGCGGGCGAAGGCGTCGGCTGTCACGCCGGGGGGCGGATTCCGGGAGAATGCGGCGCCCACGTGGCTCATGTCGCTGGAGGCGACGCAGAGCACGGGCTCCCCTGCCGCCCGGAGGACGCGCCCCAGGGACTCGCCGAAGCCGCGCAGGCGCGAGAGCCGATCCCGCTCCGCCAGGCGACTGGGCGACACGGTGACCACCGACAGGCGGGCTTCCGGGCTGCGATGGAGGATGAACGGGACCTGGATCTCCGCCGAGTGCTCAGCGCCTTCGGCGTCCGTGTCCTCCTGGGCGCCGGGGCATCCCTCGAGGATGGCCCGGGTCAGGGCTGCGTCGACGGCGATCGTCCCCGCCGGGGTCTCCCAGGCTCCGTCCGGCCAGACGGAGAAGGCCGGCCCCGCGCCGGTGTGGTTGGTGGCGAGGAGGCAGACGAGTCGGGGGACGGCGACGCGGGCGTAGGTCTCCCCCGCCACCCGGCCGGAATAGGCCAGTCCCGCATGCGGGACAACGACGGCCAGGGCGGGGGCGCAGGCCCCCCCCTCCGGAGTCATGGTCGCCACCATCTTCCGAAGGCGGTCGGGATGGGACGGGTAGAAGGTCCCGGCGGCCGCGGGGAGCCTGATGCGCATAGCGGGATGGTAGCAGCCGGCAGCGGCGCCGGCAAGCGAAGCCGCGGCGGGCTCGGGGGCGGATCCGGCGGATCGAGCGCACGGAGAGGGACTACGGGACGAGGACTGCAGCGGCCACGACGGTGGTCCACATGGCGGTGCATCCGATGGCGGACTGGGTGATGTTGAGCGTGCGGACGATCTGGCCGCTGATCTTCCAGATCTCCTCGCGCTTGTCCCAGCTCACCCCGGTGTCGTAATCGAGGCCGAGGGTGGTGGCGAGCATGGAGGCGGCGATGTCTTCGGCGTAGTCCCCGGCCTGGTCCTCCGTCTGCCCGAAGCTGTGGTGCTCGGAGAGGTACCCGTACTGGGCTTTGTCGGCGGGGATGGCGACGCCGATGGACGAGGCGACGAGGCGACGATTCTCCTCGGTCTGGTTTCGGGCGACGACGGCGTGGACGATCTGGCCGCTCTTGAGGCGACCGAGGCCCTTGGCGACAGGGACGATGCGGCAATGGGGGGGGAAGATGCTGGAGACGTGGACGAGGTTGAAGCGCGCGATCCGGGCGTCGCGCAGGGCCTCCTCGAAGCTGGCGAGCTGCTCGCGGTGGCGCCCGACGCCCTTGGTGAGGAAGATCTCCCGGGGGACGTACGACATGGGTCGCTCTTCTCCGCAACGCATCAATCCGCCGCGAGGACACGCGACATCATACGGGGGGGGCTTCGGGATTCAACAAAAAAGGGGCGGCTTGACGCCGCCCCTTTCGTGCGTGTGGTTGTTGTACGACTAGTACATCTCCTCCTCGCCTCCGCCGTGGCCGCCGGCGGGCTTCTCCTCCTTCTTGGGAAGGTCGGCGATGAGGGCGTCGGTGGTCAGCAGCAGGCTGGCGACCCCGGCTGCGTTCTGGAGGGCCAACCGGACGACCTTCGTGGGGTCGATGACGCCGTCCTTGACGAGGTCCCCGTATTCGCCGGTGGCCGCATTGAATCCGAAAGCCCCCTTCCCTTCCAGGACTTTCTGGAGGATGACCGGACCGTGGTGGCCTGCGTTCTCGGCGATCTGGGAGAGGGGCTCGCCGAGGGCGCGGCGGATGATGTCGACGCCGATCCCCTCTTCACCCTTGAGCCACTTGTCGTTGATGCCGCCTTTTCCCTTCTCGAGAATCCGGATGCAGCGGACGAGGGCCACCCCGCCGCCCGGGAGGATCCCCTCCTCGGCGGCCGCTTTCGTGGCGTGGAGCGCGTCCTCGACGCGGGCCTTCTTCTCCTTCACCTCGACCTCGGTGGCGCCGCCGACGAGCACCTTGGCGATGCCGCCGGAGAGCTTGGCCAGGCGCTCCTGGTACTTCTCGCGGTCGTAGTCCGAGGTCGTCTCGTCGATTTCCTTCTTGAGCTGGGCGATGCGCCCCTGGATGGCCTTCGTCTCGCCGGCGCCCTCGAGGATCGTCGTGTTGTCCTTGTCCACGATGATCTTCTTGGCGCGCCCGAGGACGGAGAGGTCGATCTTCTCGAGGTCCATCCCGAGGTCCTCAAAGATCGCGCGTCCGCCGGTCAGGATCGCGATGTCTTCCAGCATGGCCTTGCGGCGGTCGCCGTAGCCGGGGGCCTTCACGGCACAGCACTTGATCGTGCCGCGGATCCGGTTGACGACGAGCGTGGCCAGGGCGTCGCCTTCGATCTCCTCGGCGATGAGAAGGATCGACTTGCCGCTCTTGGCGATCTTTTCGAGCATCGGGACGAGGTCCTTCACCGCGGAGAGCTTTTTCTCGTAGATGAAGACGTACGGCTCCTCGAGCACGGCCTCCATCGATTCCGTGTTGGTGACGAAGTAGGGCGAGACGTAGCCTCGGTCGAACTGCATTCCCTCGACGACCTCGATGTCGTCCTTCAGGCTCTTCCCCTCTTCGCAAGTGATGACGCCGTCCTTGCCGACCTGCTCCATCGCCTTGGCGATCATGCCGCCGATCTCGGGGTCGTTGTTGGCGGCGATGGCTCCGACCTGGGAGATCTCTTTCTGGCTTTTGACCGGCTGGCTCATGGACTTGAGCTCGGCGATGACAGCCTCGACGGCGGCCTCGATGCCGCGCTTGATCGCCATCGGATTGGCGCCGGCCGCGACGTTCTTGAGGCCTTCCTTGTAGATGGCCTCGGCCAGCACGGTGGCCGTCGTGGTCCCGTCGCCCGCCGTATCGCTGGTCTTGGATGCGACCTCCTTGACCATCTGGGCGCCCATGTTCTGGTAGTTGTCCTTCAGCTCGATCTCCTTGGCGACGGTGACGCCGTCCTTGGTGACGAGCGGGGCGCCGTATTTCTTCTCGAGCACGACGTTGCGACCCTTGGGGCCGAGGGTGACTTTGACCGCGCGAGCGAGGATCGAGACCCCGTCGCGGATGGCCTCGCGGGCTTCCTGGTCGTATGCGATACGCTTCGCAGTCATGGCGTCTCCCTCATCAAGATGGTGACCGGAATCGGAGCGGGATGGGCGACCCTAGTCCACGACGGCCAGGACGTCCTCCTCCGAGAGCAGCAACAGCTCCTTCCCGTCGTGTTTGACCTCGGTGCCCGCATAGGAGGCGAAGATCACGCGGTCGCCTTCCTTCACGCTGAAGGGGACGCGCGTCCCGTCGTCCAGGAGGCGTCCGTTGCCAACGGAGAGGATGCGGCCTTCCTTCGGCTTCTCCTTGGCCGAGTCCGGCAGAAAGATGCCGCCCTTCGTCTTGGAGTCCGCCTCCAGGCGTTCCACCAGGATCTTGTCGCCCAACGGTCGGATCTTCGCCATCGTTCACCCCCTGTCGATCATGAATCGGGTTAGGATGCAGCAACAGACAAGGAACAATAAGCAAAGATTGTGCCATCCGTCGCGTGTGGGGGCGCAGCAAGGAGATCGCATCTTGTTGCGAATCATCATGTTGCGATTACAGCCCGGACGTTCGCGTTGAGGAGGGGAACGGGTGCATACCAAGTTGGCAGACGGCACGGACGGGAGACTGTCAAAAGGGCGTCGGGGTGCATCCAGAATGGGCTACCGGGTCACAGGATGGCCCCCTTCTCGATCACGACGACCCCCCCCTCGCTGACGGTGAAGCGCTTGCGGTCCTCGTCGAGATTGTATCCGATCTGCATCCCTTCGGGGATGTTGACGTCCTTGTCCACAATCGCACGGCGGATCTTGGCATGGCGGCCGACGTTCACGTTCTCGAAGAGAATGGAGTCGGACACCTGGGCGTAGCTGTTGACCCGGACGCACGGGGAAAGGATCGCATTCTGGACGCGTCCGCCGCTGATGATGCATCCCGGGGAGACGAGGGAGTCGAGGGAGACCCCCATCCGGCCTCCTGGCCATTCCTGGGCGAAGACGAACTTGGGGGGCGGGGAGATGACGGGCGCCGTGCGGATCGGCCATCCGTGGTCGTAGAGGTTGAAGATCGGGTTGATCGCCACGAGATCCATGTTGGCCGCCCAGTAGGCGTCGATCGTCCCCACGTCCCGCCAGTACTTGGATTCCTTCTTGTTCTCGTCGATGAAGCTGAAGGCGAAGACGCGGGCCCGGTCGAGGAGGCGGGGCAGGAGATCCCGGCCGAAGTCGTGCGTGCTGTGCTCGTCCGCCGCGTCCTCCTCCAGCGCCCGGATCATGAAGTCGGTTCGGAATACATAGACGCCCATGGAGGCGAAGCACATCGCGGGGTGGTGCGGGAGCGGCCTGGCGTGATCCGGCTTCTCCTGGAATACGACGATGCGGAAGGTCTCGTCTAC
Organism: uncultured Planctomycetia bacterium; assembly: GCA_964445475.1. Taxonomy (GTDB): domain Bacteria; phylum Planctomycetota; class MHYJ01; order CAYUME01; family CAYUME01; genus CAYUME01. Next base: position 589 of record CAYUME010000368.1, on the reverse strand, counting down.
CTCGAGGATGCCGAACAGGGGGGACTGCTCCCGGGGCACCTCGACGGCGGCCACGGTCATGTCGGCGCTCCGCTCGATGTGGTAGTCCAGCAGGTGGCGGTAGTCCATCTTGTAGACATGGTCCCCGGAGAGGATGAGGACGTGCTCCGGACTGTCTTTTTCGATGGAGTAGACGTTCTGGTGGATGGCGTCGGCGGTGCCGAGATACCAGTGGTCTCCCACCCGTTGCTGGGGGGGGATCGCGTCCACGTATTCGCCCAACTCGGAGGTGAGGAAGCTCCAGGCCTCCCGCAGGTGACGGCTGAGGGAGAGGGACTTGTACTGGACAAGCACGTTGATGCGTCGGATGCCGGAGTTGATGCAGTTGCTGAGGGTGAAGTCGATGATGCGGTAGATGCCGCTGAACGGGACGGCCGGTTTGGCCCGGTGGAGGGTCAGGGGCTCCAGGCGCTGCCCCTTGCCGCCGGCGAGGAGCATGGCCAGCAGGCCGAACAAAGTGCGATGCCTCATGACTTTCCTCCTTGGAAGCGGCGCGCCCGGATGGAAGCCTCCTCCCGAGCCCGATCACTTTGACGGGATCGAGGAGGGA
>CAYUME010000367.1:0-5561 GCA_964445475.1 uncultured Planctomycetia bacterium | reverse complement strand
TCTCGTCGCACCACCCCCTCCGCGCCCCCGACTATCACCGCTACCCGCGGCACCCCGCCTACCCCCGGGTCCTGCTGCCCGACATCCTGAAGGCCCGCGGGTACCGGACGGGCGTCTTCTCGTCGCAGGCCGAGGCGTGGTGCGGGATGATCCACTACCTGCAGCCGTCGGCCTTCGACCGGTTCTTTGACGCGGGGTGCTTCGCCCGGACGCCGCCGGCGGACCCGGAGGCGGAGGCGGTCGCGCGCGAGAGCCGGAAGAATCCCGACCCGCACATCGACGACCGGTTCACCGTCGGGGAGGCGCTGGCCTGGGCCGGGAGCGTAAAGGACGGCCCGTTCTTCCTCTACATCAATCTCCAGGGCGCCCACTCGCCCTACCTCACGCCGCCCGGCTTCGCGCCCCCGTTCGCGACGGCGCCGCGGGACTTCGCGGTCGGGTACGGGAACTGGCCGCGGGAGCGCGCGGAGGCCGTGCGGGGCTTCTACGACGCCGGCGCCGCGTACGTCGACGCGCAGATCGCCCGGGTGACCGCTTTCCTGAAGGCGGGCGGCCTCTGGGACCGGACGGTCGTCGTCGTGAGCGGCGACCACGGGGAGGCCTTCTACGAGCACGGCTTCGCGGCGCACGGCGGGCCGCTCTACGACGAGGTCCTCCGCGTCCCCCTCGTCGTCCGCGTTCCCGGGCTCGCGCCGGGGGTCGACCCGCGGCCGGCGCAGCTCCTCGACGTCCCTCCGACGGTCTGCCATGCGCTGGGACTGCCCCCGCACCCGTCCTTCCAGGGCGAGGATCTGCTCGGCCCGCCCCCGGGCGGGAAGCGCTCGCGGTATCTCGTCGTGCAGACGCCCGTGGCGCGGCAGGTCGCGGTCGTCCGCGGCGGCTGGAAGCTGATCCACGATCTCCAGGAGCGGCGGACCATCCTCTACGACCGAACGGCCGACCCCGGGGAGCACGAGGACGTCGCGGCGGAGCAGCCGGCGGTGGCGGCGGACCTGAAGGCGCGCCTGGCGGCGTGGTTCGACACGCAGGTGGGCTACTACCGCGACGCGGCGCGGCAGGGGCGGGAGTACCCGCCGGTACTTGAGGAATAAAGGCGCGCGTCGTAAAGAAAGATGACCGGCCTCCCTGCTTAAGGGGCGATCCATTGACCTGTGGGGTCCTGTTTACGCCTTCGGCGGATCTGGGTATAATGTGCCGCATGGAACCGCTCGATATCCCGCGGCTGGATCGACGGGCATTGTCCGTCGGCACGTTGTCGGAGCCCTCCGACGAGAAGGCCTTCTGGCTCTCCAAGACGCCGCTCGAGCGCCTGGAGGCCGTGGAAACCATGCGGCAGATCCTCTATGGCTACGATCCGGCTTCCACCCGACTTCAAAGAGTTCTTGAGGTTGCTCAACGCGCACCGCGCTGAGTACCTCCTGATCGGCGGGTACGCCGTCGGGTACCACGGGTACCCGCGCGCCACCGTCGACATGGACATCTGGGTGGCCGTCCATCCCGCGAACGCCGACCGGCTCGTGTCGGCTTTGAATGCGTTCGGCTTCGATCAGCCCGGCCTGAAGCCCGACCTCTTCTTGAAAGGGGACCAGGTCGTCCGCATGGGGGTGCCGCCGGTGCGGATCGAGATCGTGACGACGATCTCGGGGGTGCGGTTCGAGGCCTGTCACGCCGCGCGTATCGAGGCCGAGATCGACGGCGTCACGGTCCCGGTCATCAGCCTGGGGGACTTGAAGGCGAACAAGAAGGCCAGCGGGCGGCACAAGGACCTGGACGACCTCGAGCATCTCGCGTAGCGCCGCGAATCTTTACCGGGCTCGCTTCACGACGAGGCTCCGTCGGCCCCCTCGGTCGGGCGGAGCCACAGCCGCCGCGCCGTCTCCCGCCCCGCCTGCGTCTTGAAGATCTTGTCGATCCGGCCTTCCCGCGCGTCCCGGTCCAGGCCCGGGAATTCCTCGGGGAGGTTGACGAGCCAGTCCGCGTCCCAGAGGATCCGGAATTCGGGCGTGTCCATGTCCTTCGCCGTGTGGTGGTCGGCGATGATCCGGCAGACGTGGTCGATCGTGTCCCAGTCGAGCCCCAGCTTCTTCATGATCGGCTCGGCGAGGGGCGGGCCCTCCTGCTGCTGGTAGATGCCGGCGGCGGAGCCGTGCTTCCGCTCCGCCTCGTGGATGCCGATGTCGTGGAGGACGGCGGCCGCCAGGACGACGCGGGGGTCGGCCTTCTCCTTGCGGAGGAGCCCCTGGGCGTGTTCGAGGACGGCCAGGGCGTGGGAGATGCGCTTCTGGTCGGCCCCGAAGACGCGCTTCATCTCCTCGATGAGGCGGTCGACGAGGGCGACCTCCGGGGCGGCCTCGGCCGGCACGCCGGCGGCGGGGTCGAACCCGAGGCACTCCGCGGCGTGCTCGCACCACTGGGCGCACCCCAGGGCGAGCTTCGGGTTCCGGACGCGGGTGCCGCAGCGGGGGCAGCGGCGGAGGCCCTCGTCCTTGAAGAACTCCACGCCGTAGCCGCACTGGCCGCAGGGGACCTCGGCCGTGTCCTCCGGGCGCCAGTAGCGGCGGTCCTGTCCGGGGCACAGCCCGTGGCTCATGACGGTCCTTTCGCGATGCGCCGGCCCGGCCAGGGCGAACCCGGCGGTCATTTCCCGGAAGGCTTGAATCCGGGGTCCCTCAGCACGATCTGGCCCTGACGGCTGAAATTGATCGATTCCCCCAGGATCCGCGCCGCCTCCTGGGGGGCGTGGAAGCCGGTCGAGTTCTCCGCCTCGACGAAGTCGAGACGGAACTGGGCGCGCCGCTGGCAGTCCCGGGCGGCGGCCAACTCGGCGTCCGGCTTGCCCGACTCCTTCGCCGACTTCAGGTCGCCGATGAGGTCGCACAGCGCGTCCATGGCCTGGTTGCGGAGCGCGAAAGTCTTCTCCTGGATCGCCTCGACGCGGGCCTTAAGCTCCGCCTCAGGGAACTTGTGGCAGGTCTGGCACGCCCGGTTGATGTTGAGGACCGGGCTGCGGACGTAGTGGTCGCTCACCTTCATCGCCCCCTCGCGCTTGTACGGCATGTGGCAGTCGGCGCAGGCGACGCCCGACCGGGCGTGGATCCCCTGGCTCCAGAGCTCGAACTCCGGGTGCTGGGCCTTCAGCGCCGGCGCGCCGCTGAGGGCGTGCGTCCAGTCCTTGAACCCCGCCTCGTCGTAGGTGGCCTGGATCTCCTCGACGCGGATTCCCTTCCCCCACGGGTAGACGAGGCGCTTCTCCGGTCCCTTGAAGTAGTACTCGACGTGGCACTGACCGCAGACGTAAGTCCGCATCTCCTGGCGGGTGGCCATCGCGTTGACGTCGTAGTCCTTCACCCCCTGCGAGGCCTTGTAGGCGCGGATTCCTTCGAGGAAGCCGGGGCGTGTGACGCGCAGGGCCATCGTCTGCGGGTCGTGACAGTCGATGCAGGCGACGGGATGAGAGACGAGCTTGCGGGCCTCGTCGAAGGGCATCGCGTTGATCGCCTCGAAGCCCTTGACCAGGTCGCCGCCGCCCGCCTTCCGGTACGGCACGTAGACGGAGGCGTGGCAGTGGAGGCAGGTGCCGGGCTGCTTCACGGCCTGGCGGCCGGTGAAGGTCTGGTCCTCCAGCATGTAGGCGTGGCCGCGCTCCTCGCGGAAGTCCTTCGCGAAGGCGTACCCGGCCCACATCGTCTTCAGACGCGGGTCCTCCTCGAGCTTGGACTGCGCCACGACCGAGCGGGGGTCGGCCCCGGTGGGCGTGCGGGGCATCGCCTCGCTCCCGCCGAACCGCGTCCGGACCATGTCCGTCGTCCGCCGGTACCCGTCGAACTGGAAGGGGAAGTTCTTCCCCCAGACGGCGGGGTCCTCCGTCTCGTCGGTCAGGTCGACGACGCGGAAGAAGGGGTTCCGCCCCTCCTGCTGACGCTCGAAGATGGTGACGAGTACGGCGACGGTGGCGAAGGCGGCGACCGCCGAGACGATGCCGAGGCCGACGAAGATCATCGCCCAACGGGCGACCGGGGGCTTGGGCGCGGGGGAGGCGTCTGTCATGTCGTCGTCCTTTCAGGCATTCTCAATTCCGCATTTGCTATTCTCAATTCACCGGGGGTGCCCGACGGACCCGTGGCACCGTACGCACGAGATCCGCTCGCCCGTGCCGTGGGGGCCGGAGACGGCCTCGACGATGTCGGTGTGGCACTTCAGGCACGCGGCCTCGGCGATCGCGTGGTTTCGCGGCGTGGCCTGGATGACGTCGGGGAAGCGGCCGGTGGTGAAGGCGAAGGAGTGCCAGAAGCCGTTGAGCCCCTTGGTCGTGTACTTGCCGACAAGGTCCGGCGGCGTGTGGCAGTCGTTGCAGACGGCGGTGTGGCGGTGGCTGGACTTGACCCAGCTGTCGAGGTAGGCCTGCATGACGTGGCAGTTGGCGCAGGCGGCGGGGTCGTCGGTGAGGTAGGAGGCGCCCTTCGCGTAGAGGAAGGTGTACGCGCCGACGCCGGTGGCGGCGCCGGCGGCGAGGCTGCTGGCCAGGACGGCGCGGATGAGGAGCCGGTTCATGGAGGGTTTCGGCCTGCGGGTCGGGAACGACGGGATGATACCGGAGGCGTGCGGGGATGTGAAGCGAAATATGGGACCTGGCGGGTCATTATTGGGCCAGCCGCCGCATGGGCCGAAGCGTCACCGGGCCGAGCAGCCCGGAGTCCTCCAGGGGCCAGGTGTCGGCCGCAAGCGGCTTGTAGTGCACGTTGACGATGTTGATGTCGCGCATAACCCGCCAGGCCGCCTTCCGGCGCTCCAGGTCGCGGATGCGGTTGGCGGAGAGGTTGGTGACTTCGACCGCGAGCACGTTTGTCCCGGGGCGGAGGAGCGGGCCGACGCGCATCCGGAACGGGAGGCAGAAGAGGGCGCCGGCCTCCTTCCCGTTAAGGCGGACGCGGGCGCTCTCGCGGACGTCGCCCAGGTCGAGGATCCACTCGTCGGCCGCGCCCGCCGGCCGCTCGAACGCGAGCGCGTAGCGCGCGGTCCCGGCGAAGGCCTGCGCTTTCGGGTCGGGGGCCTTCGTCCAGGACGTCAGCGTCTCCTGGGTGAAGGGCGCGGGGCGCTCAGGGCCGCCCTCGAGGAACTCGACCGACCAGGTCCCGGCGAGCGGCGCGGGGTCCCCCGCGGGCGCGAGGTCGGCCCAGGGCGGGCCGTCCGCGGCGGCCGCCCGGGCCCGGAGGATCGCGGACCCGCCGGGCTCGAGCTGCAGGTAGACGGCCCTGCCGCCGTCCGCGTCCCGGACGGCGAGGGCGCCGGCGGCGCCGGTGAGGGGGTCGTGCCGTGTCGCCGCGGCGCAGGGCTCGGCGAGGGCGACCCAGCCGTCGTGGGGCTTCGCGCCCTGGTTGGCGACGAAATACCAGGTGTCGCCGTCAACCCGCCGTCGGATGAAGCGGAGCCCCGCGGCGGCGAGGCCGGCCGCGTGCGGGACGCCCGCCCGCTCGAGCCCGGCGGCCGCGTCCTCGGCGACGACCGCGGTCTTCGTCCCCTCCAGCCGGTTCCGCTCCGTCGCCAGCCGCGCGCGCCGCGCC
>CAYUME010000366.1:0-5581 GCA_964445475.1 uncultured Planctomycetia bacterium | reverse complement strand
AAGGCAATTGAACGCCCGCCTTCGCCGGGGCCCGGGGCCGCCTTACGGCTCCGGTGTCCCGGCGCCCCGGCACCGCACGCGCACCCCCCGTTCCGCGAACCACGCGACCCACCCGCGCCGCGTCTCGCGGTCCGGCATTTCCGCCGCCAGGCCCGTTCCCGCGTCCGTCCCGAGACGCGCCGCCTTCCCCCGCCCCAGCGGGTGGTAGGCGAGCAGCTCGATCTCCGCGAGGGGCGGCTGCTCCTCCGCCAGGGCCGCGATCCCCGCGAAGTGATCCTCCCGGTCGTTGCAGCCGGGGACGATCGGACAGCGCAGGGCGATCCGGGCCCCGCGGGCGCGCAGCGACCGGAGGTTCTCGAGGATCGGCCCGTTGGCCACCCCGGTGAGCTCCACATGGCGCGCCGGGTCGGTCTCCTTGACGTCGTAGAGGAAGAGGTCGACCGTCTCGAGGAGCGGCTCGAGGTGGCGCCAGGGGGCGTACCCGGAGGTCTCCACGGCGGTGTGGAGACCCTCCGCCTTCGCCGCCCGCAGCAGCGCCGCCGTGAAGTCCGGCTGCAGCAGCGGCTCGCCCCCCGAGACGGTGAGGCCGCCGCCGGAGGCCGCGTAGAAGGCGCGGTCGCGAAGGACTTCGTCGAGGACCTCCTTCACCGACGCCTCGCGGCCGACCGCCTCGAGCGCCCCGGAGACGCACGCCGCGGCGCAGGTCCCGCAGGACTGGCAGCGCGGCCGGTCCAGGACGTGGCGGACCCCGCCGTCGGCCGGCTCCAGGCGGTGGGCGCCCTGCCGGCAGGCGGTGACGCAGTCGCCGCACGCGATGCAGCGGGAGGGCTCGAAGGCGACCTGCGGGGCCGGGCTGAGCCCCTCCGGATTGTGGCACCAGCGGCAGCGGAGTGGGCAGCCCTTGAGGAAGACCGTCGTTCGGATGCCCGGCCCGTCGTGCGTCGAGAAGCGCTGGATGTCGAAGAGGCGTCCCGTCATAATGAGCCGCATTATAGGGATACGGCTGCCCGGGCGCCAAGGTTGCCGAGCACGATCCATGACCCCTCCCGCCGCCGGCACGACGCGCTCCTACGCCGACCGCCTGGACCTCCTGCGCGAGCGGAAGCGGGCGGCCACCCGCGAGAAGCAGGCGGTCCGGGGGGCCATGGACTTCGACGACCACGGCCTCGTCCTCCCCCCCGCGGAGACCCGGGAGCTCGTCCAGTCGGTCAGCGGCTCCGGCGTCCCCATCACCGACGTCCTGATGAGCACGTTCAAGCCGACGCCGAACCACCCTGGCGGCGGCTTCTTCGGGCCGCGGGCCTGCGGCGAGAACTTTCGCGCCCTCCTCGACGCCCACCCCGTCTTCGTCGACCCGGTCGGCTCCCTCGCGGGGGCCTACTGCGTCAACTTCATGTCGTACCGGACGGTCGCCTGGAAGCCCGAGTTCGATTACGGCCATCTCGAGCCGGAGCACCGGAGATACGGGCTCCTCCATGCCATCGGCGGCGTCCAGCACCTGTGCCAGGATTTCACGATCGGCTTCGCGCTGGGATGGGGCGGGCTCCTGGCGAAGGTACGGCGGGGCCGGGAGGCGCACCCGGAGGCCGCGGCGCTCTACGACGGCCTGGAGCACGTCGTCCTCGGGATGCAGGGCTGGATCGCCCGGCACGCCGTGGCCGCGCGGCGCCAGGCCGGCTCGGAGCCGGAGCACGCGGAGAACCTCCTCGCGATCGCGGAGATGAACGAGCGCCTCGTCTCCGCCCCGCCCCGGACCTTCCGCGAGGCCTGCCAGTGGATCCTCTGGCACCTGCTCGCCGCGCGGATGTACAACGGGAGCGGCTCGCTCGGGCGCTTCGACGTCCTCCTCCAGCCCTTCTACGACGCCGACGTGCAGTCCGGCCGCCTCGACGACGAGGAGGCGGTCTTTCACGTCGCCAACGTCCTCCTGCGCGACTCCGCCTACTTCCAGCTCGGCGGCCCGGACGCGACCGGACGGGACGTGACGGGCCCCCTCTCCTTCCTCATCCTCGAGGCCGCCCACCGGCTGCGGATCCCCGTGAACGCCGGCGTGTGCGTCGGGCGCGACGTCGACCCGCGCCTCCTCCGGCGTGGCGTCGAGATCCTGCTGGAGGACCGCACGGGCGTCCCGAAGTTCCTCGGGGTGGACAACACGGTCGCGGGGTTCGTGCGCGCCGGCTACCCGGCCGCCCTCGCCCGGGAGCGCGTCTATGCCGGCTGCCACTGGGTGGCGATCCCCGGCCGCGAGTACGCGCTGATGGACATCGTCAAGCTCAACTTCGCGGCGGTCCTCGACGTGGCGCTGCGGGAGCTGCTCGCAGACCCGGCCGTCGCGCCCTCCGTCGACGCCCTCTGGGCGCGGTACGCCGCGCACCTCCGCCGGGCCGTCGCGGTCCTCGCCGAGGGGATCGACTTCCACTGCGCGCACATGCCCGAGGTCTTCCCCGAGCTGGTCCTCGACCTCCTCCTCCACGGGCCCCTGGAGACGGGGAAGGACGCCAGCGGAGGCGGCGTGGAGCACTACACGTTCGGGATCGACGGCGCGGCCCTGGCCAACGCGGCGGACGCCTTCGCGGCGCTGGAGCAGCGGGTCGAGGGCGAGCGCCGGATGACCTGGGCGCAGCTGCTGGCGCACCTCGACGCGGACTGGGCGGGGCCGGAGGGGGAGCGGGCCCGCGCGCGGATGCGGTCCGTGCCGCGGTACGGGAGCGGCGGGTCGCGGGCGGACGCCTGGGCGGTCCGGATCGTCCGCGCCTTCGCGGAGACCGTCACGGCGAAGCCGACGCCCGCCGGCTACCGGATGCTCCCCGGCCTCTTCTCCTGGGCGCTGAACCTCGCGCTCGGCAAGGGGCTGGGCGCGACCCCCGACGGCCGCCGCGCGGGCGACCCCATCGCCCACGGGGCGAACCCCGTCAACGGGTTCCGTCGGGACGGCGCCCCGACGGCCCTCGCCGCGGCCGTCGCCGCCGTCCAGCCCGGCTTCGGCAACACCGCCCCGGCGCAGATCGACCTCGACCCCGGCCTCGCCGGCACCCCGGAGGCCGCGGACGTGGTGGCCGCCCTGATCCGCGGCCATTTCGACCTGGGCGGGACGCAGGTCAACATCAACGTCCTCGACCGGCAGCGGCTCCTGGAGGCTCACCGGGAGCCCGGCCGGCACCCCGACCTCATCGTCCGCGTCACCGGGTTCAGCGCCTACTTCGCCAGCCTCTCCCCCGCGTTCCGGCAGATGGTCATCGACCGGGTGCTCGGCGGGTAGTGCCGGCGCGGCCTCCGCGTTTTCTTGACAGGCCTTTTCCGCGCGTCACAATGGCCGCGGTGCGCCGCGGCCCTGCCGTGCATCGACTCCCGGCGCGGTCGAACGCGACCGGAAGCGTCGCGGAGAGCAGGACGAGAGCCCCCGGATCCTTGGCGCTCGCTCCGCTTTCCTGGGTGATCTCGGCGGCAAGCATCCGCGGGTGCGGGGTGCAGGGAGGGATCCCATGGCCGACTCGAAGCTGCGCGTGGCGGTGATCGGGACGGGGATGATCGCCAACGCGGGGCACATCCCGGGGTGGAAGAGCCGGCCGGAGGCGGAGATCGTCGCGGTGGCGGACGCCGTCGAGGCGAACGCCCGGGCGACCGCGAAGCGCCACGGCATCCCGCACGCCTACGCCGATCCCGGCCGGATGCTGGCCGAGCGGCGCCCCGATCTCGCCATCGTCTGCACGCCGAACCGCTACCACAAGGAGCACGTCCTCGCGGCGCTCCGGGCCGGCGCCCACGTCCTCTGCGAGAAGCCCCTGGCCACCAGCGCCGCCGACGCCGAGGCGATGTTCCGGGCGGCGGACGCGGCGAAGCGGATCCTGTACGTGGGGCAGAACCTGCGCTTCTGCGGGACGCTGGCGGCCGCGAAGGACTTCGCCGCCGGCGGCGAGCTGGGCGAGGTCTACCACGCCGCCACGACCTGCCTGCGCCGACGCGGCATCCCCACGTGGGGCCGCTTCCACATGAAGAAGGACTCCGTCGGCGGCCCGCTCTGGGACATCGGCGTCCACATGCTCGACGCCCTCCTCTGGATCATGGGCAACCCGCGGATCGTCGCCGCCTCCGGCATGACCTACGCCCGGCTGGCGCGGGGGGACGAGGGACTGGTGACGTCGCTGGCCGACAGCGGCGCGCCGGTCGGCGTCTTCACCCCCCGCCCCTACGACCCCCGCGAGTTCGACGTCGAGGACCTGGCCCTGGGGCTCCTGCGGACGGAGGGGGACGCGACGATCGCCCTCACCGTCAGCTGGGCGGCCAACGTGCCGGACGGCTTCGGCGGGACGATGGTCCTCGGCACGAAGGGCGGCCTGCAGATCGCTCCGGACCTGAAGGGGCTGACGCTCGCCCGGAACCTGGGCCGCTACCAGGTGAACGTGACGCCGAAGCTGCCGGCCGACCCGGACGTCCCCTTCTTCGGCCACTGGGCGCAGGCGGAGCACGTGGTCCGCGTGATCCGGGGGGAGGCGCCGCCCTGCGTGAGGCGCGAGGAGGCGCTCAACGTCGTCCGGGCGCTGGAAGGGCTCTACCGCTCGGCCACGGAGCGGCGCGAGGTGACGCTCGGCCGGCCGGCCGCCGCGGCCCCGGTCCGCTCCCGGATCTCCCGGCCGCACCGCCGGAGCCGGCGGCGGCATTGACGGGTTCGCGTCCCGATTGACGAGGGGTCCCGCATGAGCCGCACCTGGCGCGCCGCGATCGTCGGCTTCAGCCACATGCACGTCAACTACGTCGCCCCCCACTTCGCGGCGCACCCGCGGGTGGCGTGGGCGGGCGGGGCGGACACCCCGCCGCGCGTCCCGGAGCGGCGCGTCGCCCCCTACACCCGCGCGTGGAACCGCGACCACCTCGCCAGGACCCTCGGGCTGCCGAAGCTCTACGACGACTACCGCGAGCTGCTCGAGAAGGAGAAGCCCGACATCGCGATCGTGAACTGCGAGAACGCGCAGCACGCGGAGGTCGTGGAGGCCTGCGCCGCGGCGGGGACGCACGTCTGCGTGGAGAAGCCGATGGCGGCCTCGCTCGCCGACGCCCTCCGGATGGTGCGGGCCTGCGAGGCGGCCGGCACGGCGATGATCGTCAACTGGCCCGTCGTCTGGCAGCCCGCCGTCCGCTTCGCGCGGGAGCTGGTCAAGCAGGGCGCGATCGGGAGCGTCCTGGAGGTGACCTGCCGGATCGGGCACACCGGGCCGCTGGGACCCTCGGCGACGCACGCGGGCGTGAGCGAGACGGCCGCCCCGATGACCGGCCCCGAGCGCGCCGCCACCTGGTGGCACCAGCGGGCCGCCGGCGGCGGCTCCCTCCTCGACTTCTGCTGCTACGGCGCCCTGCTCTCCCGCTGGTACGTCGGGGAGCCGGCGACGGCCGTCTCGGCCCTCCGCGCCAACCTCGACAGCCCGTGGGGCGACGCGGAGGACACCTCGGCCGTCCTCGTCCGCTACCCCCGCGCCCTCGCCGTCCTCGGCGGCTCCTGGACCACCCGCCACCCCGGCTGGCCGATGGGGCCGGTCGTCTACGGCAGCGAGGGGACGCTGGTCGTCGAGTTCGACCGCAAGGACGA
>CAYUME010000365.1:0-5589 GCA_964445475.1 uncultured Planctomycetia bacterium | reverse complement strand
GGAGGAAGCCGAGCAGGAGCAGGTCGGCTTCCTGGCGGGGCGAGCAGCCCAGCCGGAGGGTCTCCCGGGCCTCGCGGAGGCGTTCCTCGAGGGCCAGCCGTTCACGGCGGATCGTCCCGAAGCGCTGCGCGACGGCGTCGTCCGCCGTTTCCCCGGCCTTGATGAGCTCCCGGGCCGCGTCGCGCGCGGCGCGGTCCGATGCGGCGAGTTCGGCCTGGAGGGAGGCGACGCGGAGGAGGCGGTCGCGGAGGGCCGGGGCGTCCGCGGCTGGAGGCTGGAGGGCCTCGAGGGCGCGGGCGGCGCGGCTTTCCGGGGACGGGGGGGTGTGGGGAGACGGGGGGCCGTCGTTCAGCTCGTCCAGCTTGGCGCACTGGTCGGGCGTCAGGAGGGGCCGGGTCCGCTCGGCGGCCTCGACGAAAAGCGTCTTCATCTCCTCCCGCAGCCGCTGCCAGTCCATGCCCTTGAAGCCGCCCTTGCGGACCTCCTCCATGCGGGCGCGGGCGCGTTCGAACGATTCCTGAAGGAGGGGCTCGATGCGCTCCCGCTGGTCGGGGGTCAGGTCGAGGTGGCGCGCGAAGTCGTCGATGGAGGGGCCGCCAAATCCGCCGCGGCCGCCGTGACCGCCGCCCCCGCGGGAGGGACCGCCCCGTTCGCCGGGCTCCCGGCCGGGGCCCATCTCGTCGAAGGCCTTCCGCTGCGCCGCGTCGAGCAGGTCCCGGATGCGGGCGTCCTGGCCGGCGCGGACCTCGTCCTGCCGCTTCCTCGACTCGGCGAGGATGGCGCGGACCTGTTCCTCCTGGTCGGGGGAGAGGGCGAGGCGCTCCCGATTGCGGCGGAGGGTGTGGTCGAGCCCGCTCTCGGCGGGGGCCGGCCGTCCCGGCCCCCCGCCGGCGACCTCGGCGGCCGCCGACAGGGGGGTGGCAGGCAGGAGCATCAGGAGCCAGGCGGCACGGGACGTCATCGGGACGACCTCACCGCAGGAGACTCTGGCGGAAGAGCTCGATCTCCTGCCGGGGGGTGACGACCTTGCGGAGCTCGTCCTGGGCGGCCAGGAGCTGGTCGTCGATCGCCTTGCGCGCATCGCGGAGCTCCTTCATCCGCGCCTCGATGGCGTCGTCGGCCATGTCCTCGCTCTTCAGCAGCTCGCCGGCCTTGTCGCGGGCGGAGCGGTCGTGGGTCATGAGGTCGCCCTGGAGCTTGACGACCTTCTCGATGAGGGCCTTGATGGCCTCGGCCTCGTCGGCCTTCTCGATCTTGAGGGCGTCCATGGCGCGCTTGACGCGCTCCTCGGGGGAACCGCCCCGTCCGCCGCGGTCGCTGCCGCGGCCCATGTCGCTCCAGCGGTTGCGCCGCTCCTCGACCAGCTTCGTGAACTTCTCCTTCTGCTCGTCGTTCAGCGTCCCTTTCACCTTCTCGACGGCCTCCGTGGTCACCTTCTCGATCTCGGTGCGGATGGACTGCCAGTCGCCGCTGCCGCGGGCCGCCTCGAAGCGTGCGCGGAGGGTCTCGCCGGTCTGGGTGACGATCTCCTCGATCTTGCCGCGCTGCTCGTCGGTCAGGCCGAGCTCCTTCTGGACCTCCTCGATGGAACCGCCGAGCCAGCGGGACATCATTCCGCCGGGGCCTCCGCGGCCGCCGCCCGGGGGGCCGCCCGGGCGGCCGCCCGGAGGCGGGCCATCCTGTGCGAGCGCGCAGATCGCCGCCCCGAGAACCAGCGTCACACTGAGCGCAAGACGTCGCATCCCGACCATACCAGCTCCTTTCCAAAAGAGGAACCTGAGCGCCTTCGAAAACGGGCCGTCCTATCCCCCGGGGCGCGGATACGGCGTCCCCCGCCTCCTCACGGATTCGCCCCGGGCGCCTCCTGGGCCGGGCTGCTGGAGGGGAGGGGAAGCGACGAGGTCACGACCTCGATCAGGTGACGGGCGCGCGCGGCCTCGACCCAGGGGGGGGCCGGGTCCCGTGTCGAGCGAACGGCGTACTCGGGGACCCGCTTGGCGGCGGTGGCCGCGGCCTGCCCCTTTGCCAGCGCGAGCGTTCCGCTGCCGTCCGACCCCTCCACGTTCGCCACGCCCGTCTTGACCAGCACGTCTGTCTGCGCGGGGGAAACGAGCACGCGGACTTCGCCCCGGGGGATCGTCACCGTGGCGTGGGGGGTGACGACGCGGACGGGCGGCGACTTCGCGCCCAACTCGACGAAGATCGAGCCCCGGAGCAGCGCCCAGCGCAGGGTGTCGCCGTCGGCCTGGACGCAGAGGGAGGAGACCGCCGAGTCGTTGCTGGCGGCGATGAAGCCGCCGGCCAGCTCCAGCCCGGAGGCGGTATTGACGGCATCGGGGCCGGGGTCCTGCACGGCGGGGAGGGCTGCCACGCGGGGCTCGGGGGCGGGACCCGGCGCCACGGGGAGGGTGGGCTCCGTCGGCGTCCGCGCGTCCCGCAGGGCGAGCCAGCCCGCACCGGCGAGGAGGAGGAAGGAGGCCGCGACCGCAAGGCGACGGACCAGGCGCCCCGATCCGGCGATCCGGGTTTCCAGGGCCCCGGCCTTCCGGAGCGCCCACAGCGCCCGGGCCGAGGTCGCCACCGTTTCCAGGCAGTCCGGGCAGCCGGCGAGGTGCTCCTCCAGGGGGGCCCGTTCGGGCTCGCCGAGGTCGCCGTCCATGAACCGGGCGAGCGTTTCCGGGTCCGGGCAGGGGGATGCGGCGGGGTCGCGGGGAGAGGGATTCATCGCGGGGCCCTCGAGAGCTTCATGACGCGCGCACGCTTACGGAGGTATAGACAGGGGGGCGGGGCGGAATGATACGGAAAAAAAGGCAGCCCTTGCGGGCTGCCCTGTCGTCGCTGCGATCGGTTTACGCCTTTATTTGCGCATCCGCATTCCCGCCGCCGCGAGGACCGTCAAGGCGAGCAGGCCGGCCCACGCCGCGCCGCTCTGCAGGCCGAAGCCGGCCGCGGAGATCATGCACTTGTCGCCCGACACGTCACCGTCCGCGCCGCCGGGCACGTAATCGGCCCGCTGGTTGTTGCCGGGCACGATGTAACCCGGGGGGACGCTGCCGACGTCGGCGACCACGGTGATCGTGCCCGTGCAGGTGGTCTCGCAACCGAGGCCGTTGAGGGCGTTCATGTCGGTGGCCATGATCGTGACGGCGAAGTCGCCGGTGACGCTCGGCGTCCCCGTGATGACCGTGCTCTCGCCCATGGGGGAGATGTTGAGGCCGGTCGGGAGGCCGGCGGCGGACCAGAAGACGCTGCAGCCGCCGCCGATGCCGCCGCCGCCGCCGAGGTCAAGCGTGTCGCAGCCGGCCGAGGTGATCTGGGCGGTATAGGTCTGGCCGCTGATCCCGACGGGGAGCGCGGTGCAATCCGTCACGATGGCGAAATCGAGCGGGTCGCATGCGGGAGCGCCCATCGCCGCAGGAGCGCAAAGGACCAGAAGCGCGAGCGTCAACACGGGCAGGGCGAACTTCATGGCGGCAGCTCCTAGAATAGAGGCCCTCGGGTCCCGGTCTCCCCCCCTGGATCAGGAGGGCCCCAGCCAGAGACCCCATCCTCTATTAACAATGGAATAGTGTCCTATTTTGTGACGGATTGTCAATAAAAAATCGGGTGGGCGTCAGGGCCCGACCTCCAGCACCAGAGGGAGGGCGTCGAGGGGGGATGGCTTTCCGTCGAGGCGCAGGGGGGCGGACCAGGCGATCCGCTGGCGTCCGGGCTTCGTGATCCGGGTCCTGAGATCGGCCGTTCCGCCGATGAACTCTCCCGGGGCGAGCCGGATGGAGCGGGCGGCGGGGGACTTCGCGGAAGCGGGGCTGTTGGGGGCGGGGCCGGCGGGAGACTCCGCCGCGACAATCCGGATGGAACGGGCGGGGTCGGCCTCCAGGTCGAACGCGGCCTCGGCCTCGCCGAGATTGACGATGCGCCACTCGACCAGGACCGGCTCGTCGGCCTTGAGCCGCCTGGCCGGGGCGACCAGGGCGGCCTGGAGGGGGGGGAGAAGGCTGCCGGGCCGGCGCGACGCGCGCAGCCACCAGGCCTCCCATCGGAGGGGGTCGGTTCCGAAGTCCTGCTTCGTGCGGCGGGCGAGGTGGGCGGCGGCGGGGTCGGCGCGGGCGGGGTCGGCGAGGGCGCGGAGGAGGGCGCGGACGGCGGCGTCGCCGTCGATGGCCCCGAGGGCGGCGAGTGCGGAGTGGGCGGCGGGGTCGGCGCCGCCCGCGAGCAGCTTCTCGAGGGCGGGGACGGCCAGGGGCTCCCGGACCTCCGCGACCAGTTCCGGGGTCTTCGCCTTCAGCTCGCGGTCCCATCGCTCCTCCTCGGCCTGCCGGCGCGTCCGGAGCCGGGCGATCTCGGCGCCGATCCGGTCCCGGTGGTCGGCACGGCGGGCGAGGTCGAGGGCCTCCTCGGCGGTCTTCTGCGCGTCGAGGAGCTGGCCGCGGGCGTCGAGGGCGGTGACGTGCCCGAGCTCCTCGGCGACGAAGCGCTCCTCGATCCCCTCGCGGTCGGGGCGGAGCTCGTGGGCGGCGAGGCTCCAGGCCCACGGGTCGAGGACCCGGTCGTAGAGGCGGAGGGCCTCGCGGTAGCGCTTCTCGGCGATCGCGTCCCGGATCGTGGCGCGGACGCGGGCGTGCTCGGCCCGGGCGCCCCACTCGTAGAAGCCGGCGGCGGCGGCGAGGACGAGGATGGCGCCGAGGACGGCGAGGACCTTGACGCGGCGGCGGCGGCGGCGGGACTTCTCGATCTGGCCCGATTCGATCTGGCGGCGGAGACGGACGGCCTCCTCGTGGGTGGGGTCGAGGCGCAGGATGGTGTGGCAGTAGTCGAGGGCGTCCTCGTCGCGGCGTGCTTCGAGGGCGCGGGCGAGGAGCTTGCGGTAGAGGAGGATCGCCTCGCGCTTGTCGCCGAGGCGCCGCTGGATCTCGGCCAGCGACTCGAGGAGCTCCGGCTGGTCGCCGACCTTCTCGACGAGCTGGCGGTAGACGGCGAGGGCCTGGTCGGGGAGGCCGGCCTTCTTGTAGGCGGTGGCGAGGGCCTCGCCGGCGGTCAGGGCCTCGAGGGTGCGGCCGAGGCGGAGGTAGAGGGCGAAGAGGCGCTCGTGGGCGGTGGTGTCGCGGGGGGCGTGGGCGAGGACCTTCTGGCAGGTGGTGACCGCGGCCTCCAGCGCCCCGGACTCGACCTGGGCGGTGGCGAGCTGGCGGCCGAAGCCGGCCGCGGCCTCGTGGTCCTCGAGGGCCTCGGCGGCGCGCAGGGCCGTCTCGAGGAGGTGGGCGTTGGAGCGCTCGTGGGTCAGCCCGTAGCGGGCCATCTTGAGGGCGGCCGGCCAGTCGCGCCGGCCGGCGAGGGCGCGGGCGCGCTCGGAGGCCTCGGGCGGCGTCAGCGGCCGCGCCGCCCCGCCTTTCGCCAGCCGCGCCGCGGCGCGCGTGATGATGAACTGCCCGAGCCGCGTCAGCTCCTGCACCTCGCGCAGCGACCGCTCGCCGTTGAGCAGGGCCGCCAGCCGCCGCGCCGTCGCGGGGGGGGGGGGCGGCCGACGCCGGGCGGCGCCCCCCAAAATAAACGACGGGGAGAGGTGGACCCAACGGATAAATGGCCACA
>CAYUME010000364.1:0-5596 GCA_964445475.1 uncultured Planctomycetia bacterium | reverse complement strand
TGGAACTGGAGCTGCTGACGGGTGGCCAGTCGCTGGAACTGGAGCTGCTGACGGGCGGCCAAGCGCTGGAACTGGAGCTGCTCACGGGTGGCCAAGCACTGGAACTGGAGCTCCTGGGGTGAGGCCACTTGCTGGAGCTCGAGCTGCGCCGTCGATTCCGAATCCAGTCCAGGATCTCATGCCACGTCAGCTTGCCGTTCATGGTGCACCCCCCTCTGTGATCGACGGGCCTGTCGACGGGAGACATTGTACGGATGCAAAAATACTTTGCCACAGAAATATGTGACGGCACCGATGAAATGTGCCGGGTGTCGTCGCCACCCTGTTACGGCGGCCATTTTCCTGAGTCCGCGTCCGCGGGGGCGGCATCTTCTGGCGTGGGGGCGAGGCTTCGTCGGCGGAGGAGTTGACGGCGTCCGGGGGACCTGTTCGTATGCGCGGCTTGACGCGTGGCGATCGCTGCGCGGAGCCCATTCAGGGAGAACGGGATGAAGAGGCTCGTTGCGCTGTCCGGGGTGGTAGCGTGCGGTCTTGCGGCGGGTTGTGCGGCGGGCGCGAATCAGGAACCGGCGGCCAAGGCCCCTGCGGCAACGGCCGCGGCGTCGGCTCCCGTCGCTGTCCCCGCGCCGGCGGCGCCTGTCGCGGCCAAGCCGGTCGTCGTCCCCGTGGGCAGCTTCAAGGCCGTCGGGGACGTCTACCTCGTGGAGGAGGATCCGCTGGTCATCTGTTCCAACGGCCTCGTCGAGGCCTCCGTCAAGGTCCCCGAGGACGGCGAGTACCAGGTCACAGTGACGTGCTCGGGCGACGCGGCGAAGAACGAGCTGCCGAAGTTCAAGCTGCACGTGGACGGGAAGGGGGTGGGCGCGGAGACGGCCCTGGCCACGGCCGAGGCGAAGCCCTACGCCTTCACGGTCGCCCTGAAGGCAGGGACCTGCAAGGTCGGGATCGAGTTCACCAACGACTACTACGAGGAGAACGTGGAGGACCGGAACCTGCGCCTCGAGGGGGTGGAGCTGAAGCGGGTGAAATAAAGCCGGTCGCGCGCGGAGCCGGACGAACGGGCGGGGCCGGGGCCCCGCCCGTTTCCGGTCCGGGGGATATCGCTTGACGCCTGCGCCGCGCCGGCCTATGTTCCGTCACACGCGACGGGTGCCTCCATGCGCGACCAGACCCTGACCGAACGGACCGCCCGGACTGCCGCGGACGCCTTCATCGCGTCCATTCCCCCCTACCCGGAGCGCTTTCACGGGCGCGGCATCGTCCTCGTCGCGGGCGGCGCGCAGTATTTTCCCGGCGCGTGGGTCTGCATCCGGATGCTGCGCCGTGCGGGGTGCGACCTGCCGATCCAGCTCTGGCACCTCGGCCAGCACGAGATCTCCCCCCGGATGGAGGACCTGGTCCGGCCGCACGGCGTCACCTGCGTCGACGCGTGGGAGGTGCGGAAGGTCATCCCGGCCCGCATCCTGAACGGCTGGGAGGCGAAGCCCTACGCCATCCTCCACAGCCCGTTCCGGGAGGTCCTCCTGGTCGACGCCGACAACGTGGCCGTGGCCGACCCGACGCCGCTCTTCGGCGCCGCGCCGTACCGGGAGACCGGCGCGGTCTTCTGGCCCGACTACCTGCGGCTCGGGCCCGGGCGCGCGATCTGGTCGCTCTGCGGCGTGCCCTACCGCGACGAGCCGGAGTTCGAGTCCGGCCAGATCCTGGTCGACAAGGCCCTCTGCTGGCGCGCCCTCCGCCTGGCGATGTGGTACAACGAGCATTCCGACTTCTTCTACCTGCACCAGCACGGGGACAAGGACACGTACCACATGGCG
The DNA here is from genome assembly GCA_964445475.1 of uncultured Planctomycetia bacterium. Taxonomy (GTDB): domain Bacteria; phylum Planctomycetota; class MHYJ01; order CAYUME01; family CAYUME01; genus CAYUME01. The sequence goes on along the minus strand of CAYUME010000364.1, from coordinate 3,779 downwards.
TTCCGGCGGCTCGACCAGCCGTACGCGATGCCGTCGACGCCCATCCAGCCGCTCGACGCGACGATGTGCCAGCATGACTTCGCGGGGCGCCGGATCTTCCAGCACCGCAACATGGACAAGTGGCGGTACGACGGCTCCAACCGGCGCGTCGAGGGGTTCCTCTTCGAGGACGCATGCCGGGGCTACCTGGCGGAGCTGCGGGAAAGGTGGGACGGGACGGCGGGCTCGTCGTGAGGCACGAAGCGGAGCGCCTCCTGTGGCGTGACTCCGCTTCGCCCGCTTTCGCGCCGGACTTCGGCGCGCTCCGCTGCGGCGCGCACCGCGAACCGGCCCCGTCGTTCCAGCCTCGACATGTCCCGGCACGCACGTTGATCCGACTGGAGCGGAAGGAGGCCGTCCATGAGGCAGGCTGCGGCGGTCGTTTTGCTGGCGGCGCTGGTCTTCCCCGGCGCGGTCGTCGCGGGGCCCGCGCCGGGCGCGGCGGCGCTCGAGGAGGCGTTCGACGGCGCGGACGCCCTGAAGCCGTGGAGCGGCGGCGCCGGCGTCGGGCTGGGGCCCGGTCGGAACGGATCGAAGGCCCTGGTCGTCGACTCCCCGGCCGGCGGGAACGGGCACGCCGCCGTCCGCCGCGCGCTCCCCCTCGACGCCCTCCGCGGCGCCCGCGTCAAGGTCCGCGCGTGGGTGAAGGCGGACGCGGTCTCCGCGCCCCCGAAGCCCTGGAACGGCGTCAAGGTCATGCTCCACACCGTCGCCCCGGACGGGCCGCGCTGGGAGCAGCGGAATCTCCCGGGGGGGACCTTCGACTGGAAGCCCGTGGAGACGGTCGTCACCGTCCGCGAGGACGCGACGGAGGCCTGGCTGGTGCTGGGGCTGGAGGCGGTGACGGGCCGGGCCGCGTTCGACGACGTCCAGGTCACGGTCCTGCGGCCCCGGCGGGTGCGGCCGGCGCAGCCGCCCTCCGGGCCCGTCTACAAGGGGCACGAGCTCCCGCGCCTTCGGGGCGCGATGATCTCCACCCGCGCCACGGAGGCCGACCTCCGCGACCTCGCCGCGTGGGGCGCCAACCACGTCCGCTGGCAGCTGACGTGGGGCGGGTTCCCCCGCAGCCCCGCGGACAACGGCGACCTGGCCGCCTACGACAAATGGATCGCGGAGACGCTCGACCACGTCGACCGGCTCCTCCCGGTCTGCGCTGAGCTCGGGATCCTCGTGCTGGTCGACCTCCACACGCCGCCGGGCGGCCGGATCCAGGGGGAGGAGGTCTGCCGGATCTTCCAGGAGAAGCGGTTCCAGGACCGGTTCCTCTCGCTCTGGGAGGAGATGGCGAAGCGGTTCCGCGGCCGCCCGGCGGTCTGGGGGTACGACCTCGTCAACGAGCCCGTGGAGGGCGCGGTGCCGGACGGGCTGATGGACTGGCAGGCGCTGGCGCTGGCGGCGGCGAAGCGGGTGCGCGCGATCGACCCGAAGCGCGCGATCGTGGTCGAGCCCGCGCCCTGGGGCGGGCCGGAGTCGATCGACAACCTCGAGCCGCTCGACGTCCCCGGCGTCGTCTACAGCGTCCACATGTACCAGCCGCACCCGTTCACCCACCAGGGGGTCTACAACGACCCCGCGGGAGTCGCCTACCCCGGCGTCGTGGCGGGGAAGCCGTGGGACAAGGACGCGCTGCGGAAGGCGCTGCAGCCGGCGCGCGACTTCGCGCGGGACTACGGCGTCCACCTGTACGTCGGCGAGTTCAGCGCGATCCGCTGGGCACCGGGGGAGAGCGCGCACGACTGGCTGCGCGACGTGATCGACATCCTGGAGGAGAACGGCTGGGACTGGGCCTACCACGCCTTCCGGGAGTGGGACGGCTGGAGCGTGGAGCACGGTCCGGACCCGAAGGACAAGGCGCGCGCGAAGGCGCCGACGTCGCGCGAGAAGCTCCTGCGGTCGTGGTTCGGGAAGAACGCCCGGGCGGGGGGGGTGCGGTAGGCCAGCGACCTTGAATGGCCAAAATCGGTGAGAAATCGAAGTTGAGAAATCGATCGAACATTGACAGTCGACTCGAGGATCGACGCAGAATCCTCTGTGCTCAACGAGCAAGTGTGAAAATGCCCGATCAAGATGGAGTGAGTGACACAAGAAAGCGCAGCGAAGCCGATCCACTACGAGACCTTCTTGAGGTTAATGATCGGAAGTCGGCCATGACGATGCCAGACTTCGACCTCGACACGTTGGCCGGGCCGACCTCGGATCGGCACATAGGGCGCCGCACAGAGCGAATCGCGGGGAAACTTGGGCCGCGGCTAAAATCGTGGCAGCCCGTAGGCGGGAGGCCCGTAGAAGAAGACCTCGTTTGGCTTCCTACCGCCTAGACTCATGTGGGGGCGGAGTTCGTTGTACCAGTCGAGATGCCGATGGACCTCGCGGAGCATGGCGACTTCGTCCTCCAGACGGCCGGCCTCGGCGCATCGGCGAGCCTGGCTGTTGCGGCCGTCGGACGCCCAGCCGCGGGCGGAGGAAAGGGAATACTGGGCCAGGGAGATGACATGCAGGATGGCCGATCGGCCCCGGCGTGGCCAGCCTTTGGGAAGTGGGGCGTCGGAAACGTCGCAGGAACGGGTCATCGGGACCTCCGGGGAAACGCCGTATCGAGGCGGGCCCGGAGGATAGCACAACACGGGCACCCCCAGAAGGTTGCGGCAGTTTCGCGCGCAGGAGGAAGTCCGGCAAATCGCCGAACGGCGCTTGACAAATTCGCATTATGCGAATATACTGGTGGCGGACAATCCGGAGTGGGTGAAAGGAACGAGGCGGATGCGGGTCATCTCCCGGAAGGCGTTGAGGGATTTCTGGACTGCGTGCCCCCAGGCGGAAAGCCCGCTCAAAGCGTGGTTCAAGATCGCCGAGTCCGCCTCGTGGGGGACCTTCGCGGAGATGCGGCGGACGTTTCCGAGCGCTGACCAGGTAGGCCGGTGCACGGTATTCAACATCGGGGGGAACAAGTACCGCCTGGTCGCCGTGATCCATTTCAATCGCGGCAAGGTATACATCCGGCACGTGCTGACGCATGCGGAATACAATCGAGGCCGGTGGAAGGATGAATGCTGTTAAGGTGAAGCCATGACGACGCGATTTGCCGGAAGCCGTCATCCGCGCGACACCTATTTCGAGCTGGTGTGCAAGCACCCTCTCCGGCCCATCCGGTCCGAGAAGGATCTGGCGCGGGCGACGGGGATCATCCATTCGCTACTGGCCCGGCCGGACCTCGACCCGGACGAACAGGACTACCTGGACGTCCTGGGGGACCTGGCCGCGCGCTACGAGGAGGAGCACCATGCCATCCCCGCCGCATCCGACAAGGAGGTACTCGATTTCCTGATCGAACAGAAGGGGGTGACCCAGCTGGAGGTCGCGCGCGCGACGGGGACCGCCGTCTCGACGATTTCCGAGATCCTGCACGGCCAGCGCACCATCCCGCGATTCAAGATCGGGAAGATCGCCGCCTTCTTCAACGTTTCCCCGGCGGTGTTCAGTTTCGAAAAGAAGGGGAGGTAGGCGTCCGCAATCGCCGAATCAGCGCACTTGGAGTGTTTCCCTGGCGATCCGAGGATTGGACAGCCGCCAATAGGGAAGTATAATATCCGCGAGATTCGAACCGCTGCGGGGAGGGGGAGGCTATGGTCGCAGGGTCCGATAACGGCAGTTATACGGCTTTTCCCGCCTCCCGATCAGCCTCCCCTTCACCCGCCTTCGCCCGGAAGCCCCACCCCTGTGGGGTGGGGAGGAAGGGCCGG
>CAYUME010000363.1:0-5600 GCA_964445475.1 uncultured Planctomycetia bacterium | reverse complement strand
AACCTGGTCTGCGGTCTCGGCCCCCTCCAGGACCTGGTCGACAACCCGATGGTGAGCGAGATCATGGTCGTGGGGAAGGACCGGATCTTCGTCGAGAAGGGGGGGGTGATCGAGGCGACGGGGCGGAGCTTCCTGTCGGACGAGATGGCGGTGGCGGTGATCGAGCGGATCGTGGCGCCGATCGGGCGCCGGATCGACCGGTCGAGCCCGATCGTGGACGCGCGCCTGCCCGACGGGTCGCGCGTGCACGCCGTGATCCCCCCGGTCGCGCTCCAGGGGCCGACCCTCACCATCCGCAAGTTCGCCCGCGTCCCCTTCACGGTGGACGACCTGGCGGCGAACGGGACGCTGACGGCGGGGGCGGCCGGCTTCCTGCAGCGGGTCGTCGCCGCGCGCCGGAACCTCCTCGTCACCGGCGGGGCCAGCACGGGGAAGACGACGCTGCTGAACGTCCTCTCCGGCTTCATCCCCCCGGGGGAGCGCATCATCACGATCGAGGATGCGGCCGAGCTGCAGCTGGCGCAGGAGCACCTCGTCTCGCTCGAGACGCGGCCGCCGAGCCTGGAGGGGAAGGGGGAGATCGCGATGCGGGACCTCGTCCGGACGGCGCTGCGGATGCGGCCGGACCGGATCATCGTCGGCGAGTGCCGCGGGGCGGAGGCGTTCGACATGCTCCAGGCGATGAACACGGGGCACGCGGGGTCGATGACGACGGCGCACGCGAACTCGGCGGCCGACGCGCTGCTGCGGCTGGAGATGATGGTGCTGATGGCGGCCGAGCTGCCGATCCGGGCGATCCGCCAGCAGATCGCCGCGGCGATCCAGCTCGTCATCCATCTCGAGCGGACGCCGGAGGGGGCCCGGCGGGTGGCGTCGATCGCGGCGGTCCGGCCCCTGTCGCCGGATACGGACGCCCTCTCCGTCCACGAGCTGTTCTCGCTCCGGGGGGGTGCGCTGGTGGAGCACCCGGACGCCGCGGCCTATCTCTGACGGGGGACGGCTCCGCATGGACGCGCTTCTCGCCTGTCGCATGGCCGCCTCGGCGGCCGCCTTCCTGGGGGCGGCCGCGCTGGTGCTCTTCCTGCAGGACCCGGCGGCGACATGGCACCGGCGGCGTCGGCGGGTGATCTCGGCGCGCCTGCAGGCCCTGTTCATCCGCGACGCCCCCGTCGAGCAGGGGCTCTGGCTGGTCTACGTGCTGGCCGGCGTCGCCTTTCTCGCCGCGACCCTCGCCCTGCAGAGCCTCCCGGCCGGCCTCGGCATCGCAGCTCCCCTCCTCGTCCTGCCGGATCTCGTCGTGGCCTTTCTCTACCGGCGGCGCCGGCGGGAGCTGGACCGGCAGGTGCCGGATGCGATCCAGTCGCTGTCCAACAGCCTGAAGGCGGGGGCGAGCCTGGTGCAGGCGATCGGCGAGGTGGCCACCGGCGGGCCGGACCCGATCCGGGAGGAGTTCCGGCTCATCCTCGAGGAGTACCATCTCGGGGCGCCGCTCGACCGCGCCCTCGACGAGGCCCGCCGCCGGATCGGCAACGGGAGCCTGGATCTCGCCTTCGCGGTGCTGCTCGTCGGCCGCGAGACGGGGGGGAACCTGCCGCAGATCCTGGAGCGGACGGCGGCCTCGGTGCGGGAGCTGTGGCGGCTGGAGGAGGAGGTCCGGTCGAAGACGGCGGAAGGGCGCCTGTCGGCCAAGATCCTCGGCATCATGCCGGCCGTGCTGCTCGGGCTCTACGCCCTGATCGATCCCGGCTCGGTCGGGAGCCTCTTCTCCCACCCGGCGGGGATCGCCACGGTCGCGCTCGCCGCCGTGCTGACGGGCGTGGGCATGGTCTGGACGTGGCGGGTTGCGAGGATGGACGTGTGACGGCGCGGGGTTGAGGTCTCGGGTCCCGAGTCCCGGGATCTGGGAGGCGGGGACTCGGAACGAACCATGAACGCCTGGCTCTGGCCCGCGCTCCTGTCGCTGCTGACGTTCGCCGCCACGGTCACCCTCGTGGTCGCCGTGGGGCAGCTTCCCTCCCGGCTGCCGTTGTTCCTGGCGAAGGCCGGGGTGCGGGAGTCGGGGCGGCGCCGGGTGGCCCGCGGGACGGTGGCGGCCCTGGCGGTCGATGTCCTGCTCGGCCTGGAGACGCTCCACGACCGCCTGGGGATGCCGCTCCGGTCGGCCTGGCTCGAGCGGGAGCTCCAGCTGGCGGGCGAGCCGGGGGGGATGGGGGCGGGGGCGTGGCTGGCGGCCTGCGAGCTCTCCGCGGCGGCGGGGGGGGCGGCGGGCGGCCTGTTTGCCGCGCTTCTCCTCCCGGTGGCGTGGCCGTTCGGGACGATCTTCGGCTTGGCGGCAGGCGCGACCCTCCCGCTCCTCTGGGTCCGGGGGCGCGCGGAGGCCCGCGCGGCCCGCCTTTCGCGCGAGCTGCCTCACACTGCCGACCTCCTCGCCCTCGCGATGGGGGCGGGGGCCTCGTTTCTCGACGCCGTGCGGGCCGTCGTGCGGCGCGGCGCCCCGGATGCCGTGGCGGAGGAGTTCCGGGTCGTCCTCGCCGAGGTCGATCTCGGGCGGTCGGAACGGGAGGCGCTGGCGGGCCTGGGGCGGCGGACGAAGTCGACCGAGCTGAACCTCCTGGCGGCCGGCCTCGCGCAGGGGATGGAACAGGGCGTGCCGATGGTCGAGATCCTGCAGGGGCAGGTGAACGACCTCCGGCAGCGCCGTTCCCAGCTGGCGTCGGCCGCTGCGGCGGAGCTGCCGGTGAAGCTCCTCTTCCCCTCGATCGTCATCCTGGCCGCGTCGCTGCTGATCCTCTTCGGGCCGCTGATCGTGCGCATGGCCGAGGGGACGCTGTTCTAGCGGCCGGTCCCCCGACTCGGGATTCGGGCCCGGGGACCGGCGGGAAACGGGGGCGCATGTTCAAGTTCAAGCCGGAGAACGCGCTGGAGCGGTCGCTCGTCCGGGCGACCCTCAACCCCGTCCACCGGCCGGCCTTTTACCGGGAGTTCGCGCGGGCGACGGTCTTCCTCGTCCATCACGGGCCGCGTCCCCGGGAGGCGGACGGCGCGGTCACGCTGAAACGGGGGGCGGTGCTGCGGATCGCGCCCGTCAAGGTGGACGGAAAGTCGTACCTCCCCGTCTTCACCTCCGCCCGGCGGCTGAGCGACACGGTCCGGGGCGACGTCGACTGCATCACGATCAATGCGGCGGAATTCCTGAGGCTCGTGCGGGGGGCGGAGGTGGTGCTCAATCCCGGCTCGGGCTTCGGGAAGGTCTTCACCCGGGAGGAGATCGACTCCATCCTGAGCGACGCGGCCGGCGGGGACGGATGACGATTGACCTCCACGGGAGAAGCGGGTATGGGTGATGTCATGACCGGGCCTCTGGAGCCGAAAGACGCGACCCCGGCCGGCGACAGGCTTCCGGCCCGCGGGATCCTGCACCGGCCCGTGGTGATGGCGGGCCTCCTGCTTTATTTCCTGGCCCTGGGAGGCGCCGCCGTCCTGCTCTCGCAGGCGAAGCCCGGCCTGCTGCCGAAGGCGGCCTTTCCGCCCTATGAGGTCAACCCCGCCTGGGTCGATGCCGTTTTCCCGCAGATCCGCCGGGAGAGCCCGAAGTTCGCCGAGACGCGGTTCCGCGACCGGGTGGACGAGCTCCGCTGGCGGGCCGAGCTCTACGAGCGGCAGCGGTGCTGGAAGCGGGCGAAGTCCTGCTACGACGAGATCGCCGTCCTCATCCGGGCGGAGTCGCATCCGGTGACGCGGTACATCCGGGAGCGGACGCGGATGCTGGCGGCCCTGGAGGAGCCATGAGGCGCGCTGGGCGCGACACGCCGGGCGGGACGCGCCCGGGGCCCCGGCCTTTCCGGGGCGCTCTCCGCGCCGCCCGCCGCCGGGGCCAGGCGCTCGAGGAGTACCTGCTGATACTCGGGCTCGTGGTGCTGCCCCTCCTGGCGGCGCTGCCGGCGGCCGTGGCCGCCATCCAGGGGTGGATGGCGCGGATGACGGGATGGTGGGGGCTGCCGGTCCCGTAGGCGTTCCCGGTTCCCGGCGCCCGGTCCCCGGTCGGGGAGTCGGCGCGCGGGGGCCTGTTGCTCGGCGAGGATGACATGGAGGTCGGCATGCGGCGGGTCGGGCTGGCCCTGTTGGCGGTCGTCGTGGCGGGCTCGGCGGGCTGCTCCGTGCGGCGGACCGCGATCGACATGGTCGCGGACACGCTGGCCGCGTCGGGGGAGACGTTCGCGTCGGACGACGACCCGGACCTGATCCGCGACGCGACGCCCTTCAGCCTGAAGCTGATGGAGAGCATCCTGACGGAGACGCCGGAGCACCGGGGGCTGCTGACCGCCCTCTGCCGCGGCTTCGCGCAGTACGCCTACGCCTTCGTGGAGCTGGACGCGGAGCGGGTCGAGGACCGGAACTTCTCCCGGTCGATGGCGATCAAGCGGCGGGCGAGAAACCTCTACCTGCGGGCGCGGGACTACGGCCTGCGGGGGCTGGAGACGGCGCACCCGGGGTTCGCGGCCGCGATCCGGAAGGACGCGAAAGCGGCGGAGACGCTGGGGTCGGAGGAGGTGGAGCTGGCGTTCTGGTCGGGGATGGCCTGGTGCGCGGCCGTCGCCCTCTCCAAGGACGATCCCGTGCTCGTGGGGGACCTGCCACTCGGCGAGGCGCTCGTGCGGCGGGCGTTCGCGCTCGAGCCCGACTTCGACCACGGCGCGATCCACCAGTTCCTGATCCCGTTCGAGGGCGGCCGGCCGCCGGCGATGGGGGGGTCCTGCGCCCAGGCGCGGTCGCACTTCCAGCGGGCGGTCGAGCTCACGGAAGGCCTCAGCGCGGCCCCGTACGTGGCGTTCGCGGAGACGGTCTGCGTCCAGCAGCAGGGGCGCGCCGAGTTCGAGGCGATGCTGAAACGGGCGCTGTCCATCGACGCGGACGCCCGGCCGGCCTGGCGGCTGTCGAACACGATCCTCCAGCGGCGGGCGCGGCGGCTGCTGGAGCAGGCGGAGGACCTGTTCCCGGAGTGACGCGCGGCTTGCAGGCGCCGCGCCGTTTGCTGCATTACGCAGGGAGACGTCGATCGTTCGCGACGGGGGCTCCGGCGGGCCCCTCCATGAGAGGATGGCCATGAAACGCTGGCGATCGGCGTGTGCGGCGGGCGTGGGGCTGGCGGCCGCCCTCTCCGCGGCCCGGGCGGAGTCGCCGCTCCTCAAGGTCGGGACGCTGGCCCCCGAGGGATCCACGTGGCACACGATCCTCCGGGAGATGGGGGAGGAGTGGAAGAAGGCCCCGGGCGGCGGCGCGCGCCTGCGCCTCTACGCGGGCGGCGTCCTCGGCGACGAGCCGGACATGGTCCGGAAGATGCGCATCGGCCAGCTCCAGGGCGGCGTCCTGACCGTGGTCGGCCTCTCCCAGATCGACTCCTCCGTTTTCAGCCTCGCCCTCCCCATGATGTATCGCGACTATGCCGAGCTGGACCATGTCCGCGAGCGGATGGGGCCGACGCTGCGCGAGCGGTTCCTCCAGAAGGGGTTCGTGCTGCTGAGCTGGGGCGACGGCGGGTGGGTCACCTTTTTCAGCCAGGAGCCGGTGCTCCGGCCGGACGACCTGAAGCGCCGGAAATT
>CAYUME010000362.1:1651-5605 GCA_964445475.1 uncultured Planctomycetia bacterium | reverse complement strand
AACCGCGACAACGGCAGCCGGCTGATCACCTACGCGATCCCCGGTCCGCGCGGCTCCGGCGTCTGCTGCCTGAACGGCCCCGCCGCGCGACACGGCCGTCCGGGCGAGCGCGTCACCGTCCTCGCCTACGCCCAGTCCGAGAAACCGATCCCCTTCCGGCTCGTCGCGGTCGATGCGCAGAACCGCCCGCTCGAGCCGGCGGTGGCCCGATAAGCCCCCTTCCGGCGCCCGACCGCATGCCCGACCCCGCCGCCGGTCCCGCCTGCCCCCTGACCGCGCTCACCGCGGGGGGCGGCTGAGCGTCCAAGCTGGGTCCGGTGGACCTGCAGATCCTCGTCTCCCGCCTCGGCCTCCGGCCCGATCCCGACGTCCTCGTCGGCCTCGAGACCCTGGACGACGCGGGCGTCTACCGTCTGCGCGACGACCTCGCCCTCGTCCAGACGGTCGACCTGCTCACGCCGCCGGTGGACGACCCCTACCGCTTCGGACAGATCGCCGCAGCCAATTCGCTCAGCGACGTGTACGCCATGGGGGGGCGCCCGGTGACGGCCCTCAACATCTGCTGCTTCCCCGCGAAAGGACTGCCCCACGGGCATCTCGAACAGATCCTGCGCGGCGGCGTCGACACGATCCAGGCGGCGGGCGCGTCCCTCGTCGGGGGGCATACCGTCCGGGACGAGGACCTGAAGTACGGCCTCGCCGTCACCGGCCTCATCCACCCCGGCCGCATCCTGACGAACGCCGCGGCGCGCCCGGGCGACGCGCTGATCCTCACGAGGCCGCTCGGCTCCGGCATCCTCGTCCATGCCTTCCGCTCGAAGGTCCTCGGCGCGGACGCCCTCGAGACCGCCGCCCGGTCGATGGCGGCGTTGAACCGGGCCGCCTGCGAGGTGATGCTCCGGCACGCGCCCCGCGCCTGCACCGACATCACCGGCTACGGGATCGCCGGCCACGTCGGCAACATGGCGCGCGCCTCGAAGGCCGGGATCCGGCTTCGGCTCTCCCGGATCCCCGTCCTGCCCGGGACCCTCGACGCCATCCGCCACGGGATCACGACCTGCATCACGGCCTCGAACCGCCAGATGGCCGCGGACCTCCTCCGGTTCGGGGACGGGGTGGACGCGGCGGAACAGCAGCTGGTCTGCGACCCGCAGACCTCGGGAGGCCTCTTCATCTCCCTGCCCGCCGACCGGGCGGACGCCTGCCTGCGGGAGATGCGTGGGGCGGGCGTGACGGACGCGGCGATCGTGGGCGAGGTGACGGCAGGCGGGCCGTCGCTGGAGATTGTCCGCTAGCCGCCCCCTCCGCCACGCTCCCCGCTCGACGCCCGACACGACAGCGCCCCGCCGGCCCTTCACCCCCCCTTCCCGCCTCCCCCAGCCCGCCCCAGCACGGCCGCGAAGAAAAGGACGTGCGCGGCGAGGATCGCCAGAAGGGCGCCGACCGGCTGGCGATGTGAGAAATGGACGTTGGCGATGTGGAGGACGAAGGTGACGATGTAGAACCCGCTGAGGGCGAGCAGCAGGGGACGGCCCAGGGTGGCCTTGAGAAGAAAGAGGCCGCCGGCCGCCAGATGGAAGCCCCCGATCGCCACCAGCAGGACGCCCGATTCGCCGGCCAGGTCCTTGGCGGCCAGGAGGGAGGGGAGGACGAGCCGCACGAAGAGCCCCGGCGGCGCCGACCGCGCGATCGCGTCCCCCCAGAGCTGGTAGACATTCCACCACCCCGCGACGAGGCCGATCCCGATGACGAGCGTGATCAGCCCGAGGACGCCGTAGACCAGGGCGACCCCGCGGGCAAAGACCGCCGCGCCGCGCCCCACCCCGCCCGCGGTTCCGCCTCCGCCGCGCTTGCCCATGGCGGCATTGTAACAATCCCGTCCCCCGTGCGCCATGCCCCGTCCGGCGCCCTTTACATCATTTCCGGCTCCGTGTAGAATCCGTGCGTGGCCGTTCCCGTTCCCCACGCCCCCCACGCGAGACCCCCATGCCGAAGACCGCCCGCCTGATCATCGACGACAGCGTGCGTAGCGCGAACCTCCTCTACGCGACGCGGTTCCGCGCCGGCGATCCGTTTGTCTTCGTGGAGCTCCGCGGACGAAAGCACCTCCTGGTGAGCGACCTGGAGGTGGACCGGGCTCGCGCCGAGGCGGACGTCGACGCGGTCCACCGCATCTCCCGCCTCGAGAAGCGCCTCCGACCGCCGAAAGGGGCCCCCGCCCCTTCGCTCGTCGACGCGGTCGACGCCTTCCTGAAGCCGCGGGGCGTCCGGACGCTGATCGTCCCGGGGTCCTTCGGGATCGAGCACGCGGATCCGCTCCGCAAGAAAGGGTACGCGATCCGTCACCAGCCGGAGCCGTTCTTCCCGGCGCGGCTCGTCAAGACGCCCGACGAGATCGCGTGCATCGAGAGGACCCAGCGGGCGACCGAGGAGGCGGTTGCCGCCGCCTTTGCCATCCTCCGCCACGCCAAGGTCCGGGGCGGATTCCTGGTCGACCGGCTCGGACCGATCACCTCGGAGCGGCTCCGGTCGTTCGTGGAGCGCGAGCTCCTCGACCGCGGCTGCCGCACGCTGCACACGATCATCGCCGGCGGGCGCCAGGCCGCGGACCCCCACTGCGACGGCTCCGGCCCCCTCCGCCCCAACCAGGCGATCATCTTCGACGTCTTCCCGCGCGACGCCGAAACCGGCTACTGGGCGGACATGACGCGGACGGTCGTGAAGGGAAAGGCCTCGCCGAACGTGAAGCGGATGTACCGGGCGGTCGAGGACGCCCAGGCGGCCGGCCTCGCGGCCATCCGCGGAGGCATCAACGGCCAGGCCGTGCACCAGGCGGTCCTCGACGTCTTCCGCGAGGCCGGATTCCCGACGCGGCGGCGCCGCGGCCACATGGAAGGCTTCTTCCACGGGACGGGACACGGGGTCGGGCTCGAGATCCACGAGACCCCGCGCTTCAGCGTCCGCCCTTCCGAGATCCGCACGGGCATGGTGATGACCGTCGAGCCGGGCCTCTACTACCCGGCGTGGGGCGGCGTCCGGCTCGAGGACCTCGTGGTGGTCACGGCCTCGGGCCACCGGAACCTGACCCGCTTCCCGAAACACCTGGAGCTGTAGGAACGCCGACATGCGCCCCCCCCGTCCGTCGCCCGCCTCCGCGAGGCTCTCGCCCGAGGTCCTCGCCTTGGTCGACGACCTCGTCGCCCTCCGGAGGGATTTTCACCGTCACCCGGAGCTGGGCTACCGGGAGACGCGCACGGCGGGGATCGTCGCGGAACGCCTCCGCCGGGACGGCTACGCGGTCCGCACGGGGGTCGGGAAGACCGGCGTGGTGGGCTTGCTCCGCGGCGCGCGACCCGGCCGGACGCTCCTGATCCGCGCCGACATGGACGCCCTCCCCATCCAGGAGGAGAACCGGACCGCGTATGCCTCGGCCGTCCCCGGGGTGATGCACGCCTGCGGGCACGACGGGCACACGGCGATCGGCCTGGTCGCGGCGCGGATCCTCGCGTCGCGCCGCGACCGCCTGGCGGGCACGCTGAAGCTCGCCTTCCAGCCGGCCGAGGAGGAGCTGGGCGGGGCGCCGGCGATGATCCGCGACGGGCTCCTCGAGAACCCGGTGCCCGACGCCGCGCTCGCCCTCCACCTCTGGAACAGCCTCCCCGTCGGGACCGTCGGGGTCCGGAGCGGCGCGACGTGGGCGTCGAGCGACGTGATCGAGATCGTCCTCCTCGGGCGGGGCGGGCACGCCGGGTATCCCCACACGACGATCGACCCCGTCGTCGTCGCCGCCGAAACAATCCTCGCCCTCCAGACGATCGTCAGCCGCGAGATGCCCCCGACCGCCCCCGCCGCCCTCTCCATCACGCGGATCGGGGGGGGGACGACGACGAACGTCATCCCGCCCCAGGTGACGCTGGGTGGGACGATGCGGTTCTACGACGAGTCGCTGCGCGC
>CAYUME010000362.1:0-1641 GCA_964445475.1 uncultured Planctomycetia bacterium | reverse complement strand
CAAGCGGCGGATCGAGCGGGTCGTCCGGGGCGTCGCGGCGGCGCACGGCGCCGGCTTCCGCATCCGGTTCGAGGACGGATACCCCGTGACCGTGAACGACCCGGCGCTCGTCGCGCTCCTCCGGGAGGCCGCTTCCGGCGTGGTGGGGCCCCGACGCGTCGTCGAGCACGCGGCCACGATGGGGTCGGAAGACATGGGGTTCGTCTTCCGGCGCGTCCCCGGCTGCTACTTCATGCTCGGGTCGATGAACGCCGCGAAGGGCCTCGCCCACCCGCACCACCACCCGCGTTTCGACTTTGACGAGGCATGCCTGCCGGTCGGCGTGGAAGTCCTCGTGCGGACGGCCGAGCGCCTCCTGGACGGCGCGTCGGCCCGCCCGCGACCGCGACGGTCCGCCCGGCCCCCGCGCCGCCCCCGCCCGGCCTGATCCCGCGAAGAGTTTTGCCTTTCGAGCCGCATTTCGCATAGAATGCCCGCCTTCCCGCGCTGAATCCCGGACACCCCCCAGGGACCGAGCCCCATGCCCTACAATGCCTGGTTCCGCTGCTATGCCGGCTGCGACGAGCGCCACGCGCTCAACGAGGTGGTCTACAATTGCTCGACGTGCGGCGGCCTCCTCGAGGTCGTCCACGACGTCGAGGCCCTCCGCGACCGCAGCGCCGCGGCCTGGGTCAAGCTCTTCGACGAGCGCTACATGCGCACCTGCTACCCCTACGGCAGCGGCGTCTGGGGGAAAAAGGAGTGGGTCGTCCCGACGATCGACGACGCGAACGTCGTCTCCCTGTTCGAGGGCGGGACCAACCTCTTCGCCTCGGCAAGCTCGTCGGCGTGCCCGACCTCTGGGTCAAGCAGTGCGGCAACAGCCACTCCGGGTCGTTCAAGGACATCGGGATGACCGTGCTCGTCTCGATGGTCAAGCAGATGATCGCGGACGGCCGCCCGATCCGCGCGGCCGCCTGCGCCTCGACCGGCGACACGTCGGCGGCGCTGGCCGCCTACTGCGCCACCGCCGGCATCCCGTCGATCGTCTTCCTCCCGCGCGGGAAGGTGACCGACGAGCAGCTCATCCAGCCCGTCGCCAACGGCGCCATCACCATCGCCCTCGACACCGACTTCGACGGCTGCATGAAGATGGTGGCTCAGTTCTGCCGCCAGAACGGGATCTACCTCGCCAACTCGATGAACTCCCTCCGCGTCGAGGGGCAGAAGACGATCAGCGTCGAGCTCCTCCAGCAGTTCGACTGGCAGCTGCCGGACTGGGTGATCGTCCCGGGCGGCAACCTCGGCAACATGACGGCGATCGGCAAGGGCTTCGTGATGCTGCACGACCTCGGCCTGATCACCCGGCTCCCGAAGCTCTGCGTCGCGCAGGCGGCGAAGGCGAACCCGCTCTACGAGAGCTACAAGAAGGGGCTCACCGAGTTCACCCCGAAAAAGGCCGAGAAGACGCTCGCGAACGCCATCCAGATCGGAGATCCGGTCAACGTCCGGAAGGCGATCGCGACGCTGAAGCGCTTCAACGGGATCGTGGAGCAGGCGACCGAGGAGGAGCTGGCCGACGCCTGCGCGGCGGCTGACATGACGGGAACCTTCGCCTGCCCGCACACCGGCGTGGCGCTGGCGGCGTTGCTGAAGCTCGTG
>CAYUME010000361.1:0-5605 GCA_964445475.1 uncultured Planctomycetia bacterium | reverse complement strand
GGCATACAGGCCATTTCCGAGTCCGCGTGATTCACGGGAGGAAGTCCCCCCTGCCCGTGTTGCGAAAGCCCGCGCGGCTGCGCCCCGGCTCGCCGCGCGGCGAGGGGACAGCCGGATCGCGTGTTTTTCGGGGCCCCCACCCCGAAAAACACGCGATGTATGCCCTCCGCCGGGAAATCCTTTGGCGCAAGGGGGGGGCCGTCATGGTGACATGCACCGGGCCCGCGTGGCGGCGGCGAAGAAACGTCGGTCGCTGACCGCCCTGGTGCGAGAGTTCCTTGCCCGCCTCGCGGGCGAGGACCGCGAGCGGGAGGCATCGATCCGCCGCCTCAGCAGGCTCATGGCGGCCAAGCCCCTCGAGGTCGGCCTGGCCACGGGGTCCCGGGAGGACCTCCATGCCCGCTAGGGCCTTCTTCGACACCAACGTCCTTGTCTACGCCTTCGACCGTGGGGACGCGTCCCGCCAGGACAAGGCGTCCGCCCTCCTGGCGGCCGCCCTCCGCGCGGGCACCGCGGTCTTCAGCCTCCAGGTCCTCCAGGAGTTCTTCGTCGTCGCCACCCGGAAGCTCCGCGTGCCGCTGGCCCCCGCGACGGCCCGGTCGATCGTGGCGGATCTCCTCCGGCAGCCCGTGATCGAGCCCACGGCCGTCCACCTGCTCCGCGCGATCGACCTGTCGGTCGCCCACACGCTGCCGGTGAACATCGTGCTTTTCCCGATCCGGATGTTGAATAATACAAAACATCCATCCTGAGATTATCTATCGAAATAATTCCGCGCGACGCAGGAGGGTCGCCAGGGGAACAGGCGCCTGCGTCCGAGGGTCCTCAGTCCAGCCGCGTCTCGTTCACCTCCCGCTGGTTCCGGAAGCCCATCGCGACGTTGATGGAGACGCGCTTGAGCCCCCGGCGCGCCAGGGCGCGCACGTAGGGGACCTCGTGGAAGGGCTGGAGCCTCTCGGACAGGACCACCCAGGTCCGCGCCGCGAGCCGGAACATCGGCTCCGCCGCCCGCCCCGCCCAGACCGCCGTCTCCAGGCAGACCTTCATCCGCGAGACCAGGTGCTTGCGCTCCTGCGGCTCCATCTCCCGGGCGACCGCCTCGTCCCCGTGTATCCACTTCGTGTAATGCGCCAGATCATCCCAGCCGTAATTGATCGTGGCGAGGGGCTCGTCACCAGGAGGATCGAGCGCATCTCCCGGAACGCCAGATCGCGAAACCTCGTGTAGAACGGGACCATCGGCATCGCGACGCCTTTTCATGCGAACGCGTTGAATCCCGGCATCCGGGGTCCGCTCGCTCCACGGGCCGCTACAGGTCCAGCAGGATCCGAACCCGGTCCTCGACCGCCATCAGGGTGGCCGGCGTGACGGTCCCCCACTTCCGGAGCATCCGCTCCTTGGCCATGGACCGGATGGCGTCGCACAGGATCGCACTGCGCCTCTTGAGGCCGCCTTCGGGGGGCGAGACGGCGACGTGGGACGGAATGTCCCGGATCGTGGAGGTCAGCGGCAGGACGACGACCAGACCCGCCGGGCCCCGGTTGAAGAGCGTCTGGGAAAGGACCAGCACCGGCCGCTGGCCGGCCTGCTCGTGACCGCGCGTCGGATTCAGGTCCGCCAGCCACACCTCGCCCCGGGCCGCGTCAGCCATGACGTTTTTTCCCCCGGGCCTTTCCGCCCGCGACGGCACGGGGGGGGGCCACCGCCGTCCCGTCCGGGGCCCACCGCTCCCCGGGATCCAGCCCGTCCGCCAGCGTGGCCTCCCACGCCTCGCGCTCCTTCCGGACCGCCTTCGAGGCCGCGGGGTCCCGGGCCTGGGACGCGTAGGCGGCGTTCACCTCCTCAAGGAAGCGCTGCCGCCGGAAGCGCTCGATGGCCTCGTCCAGGATCGACTGCATCGGACGCCCCGTCCGGGCCGCGATCTCGCGAAGGGTGTTGCGCGCCTCAACCCCGATCCTCACCACGGAACTGGACATGGCCCACCCTCCGGGGGACTATACATGTGTCTACATATATGTATACATATTTGTTACAACCTCGTCAACCGGAAAGGGCTTCGACGGGGCATGCGGGACGGGCTCGAATTCGCCGGGCGCCGCGAAGGCGACCAGGGATTCGAGGCGCTCGTGGGGCAGGGGACGCGTGCCGGGGTAGACGGGATCGGTGAGGGGGCGCCGGAACAGAAGGAAGCCGCGCGCCCGCTCCTCGGCCGTCAGCGCGGGCTCGGGCGCGGTCTCCTCGAAAGGGATCTCCTTCGCGCCCGCGGGGACGGACGGTTGCTGCCGGGCACGCCGCTCGGGGGCGGCGTCCTCCTTTCCGCCAATCCGTCCGCCTGTTCCTCCGTCATCGCCCTCCGCGCCGGCTCGACCGCGTCCGCCGGGTGACAAACGAAGAGGGCGGGGAGGCCTTCCCCGCCCTCGATGGCATCGTCGTCCGGTCCGACGCCTACCGCGGATCCGGGGGAGGAATCACCTCCGCGGACGGCGGCGGGTTCTGCGGAGTCCCTCCCTGCAGCTGCTGCCGGCTCGCCTCCCGGGCCGACTTGGCCATGTCGATGTAGGTCGCCAGCGGCATCCGCATCTGCGCCAGCGCCCGCCCGTCCCCGACCGTCAGCGCCATCGTCATCGGCTCGCCCGGCTTCACGTCGGCGAACAGCCCCGCCGCCGGGGCGGCCGCCGGCCCCGCCATCGCCATTCCCGCCTTCAGGATGCCGACGAGGTCCATGTCCAGGTACCCGTGCCGCCCCGCCCCGAAGACCGTCGCCGCGTGGAGCTCCGGCGCGGCTGTCGTCCCCGTCCCCATCGCCCGATCGATCAGCGCGTCCAGCGACGCCGCGTCCTGAGAGGCGAGGTAGTACCCTTTCGCGAAGGCGAACTCCATGTCCTTCATCATCCCCTGCATCTGCTCGAGCTGCTCGGCGGTCATCCCCTCGGCCTTCTGCACCGAGATCTTGAAGCGGTGCACCGGGACGACCCCGTGCTTGCGCGCGTCCTTCTTCAGCGCCATCGACACCGGCAGGCCCATGTCCTTGTACAGCTGCTCCCAGGCGCCGCCGGGCGCGAAGAGCGCCATCGTCTTCTCCATCGACGCCAGGCAGGCCGCCTCGTCCTTCACGGCCATCACCGTGTCGTTGACCATCCCCTTCCCATCCGGCGCCCGCATCGCCATCGCCGTCGACCCG
The DNA here is from genome assembly GCA_964445475.1 of uncultured Planctomycetia bacterium. Lineage (GTDB taxonomy): Bacteria > Planctomycetota > MHYJ01 > CAYUME01 > CAYUME01 > CAYUME01. Next base: position 2,424 of record CAYUME010000361.1, on the reverse strand, counting down.
CCGAACCAGGTCCCCATCGCCGTCACGGACTCCAGGAACTCCGGGTGGAGAAGCGCCTTCATGTCCGGGTCGTTCGCAAAGAGCCCGGCCAATTGGGTCGCGAACGCGCCGAGCCGCGCCCCGTCGAACTGGAATGCGCCCCGCATCGCGGCGGGGGCCGCCAGCAGGGCGAGGCAGGGGTTCCGCGCGGGAGGCGCCGCGGCCAGCAGGCCGGCCAGCGCCGAGCCGGCCTTCGACGTGGCGATCGCGTCGACGCGGACCGCGTCGGCGGAGAGCGTCAGGTCGAGCTGGAGCTCGCCCATCTGGCCGAGGAGGGCCATCAGCCCCTTCACCTCGAGCCGCAGCATCTTCATCGCGCCGGCGCCCTGGGCGCCCGCGCCCGGCGCCAGGGCCATCAGCGCGCCCAGCTGGCCGAGGGCGGTGTCGGCCATCCCGTAGACCATCGGCCCGTAGGCCTGCAGGAGGCGCTCCAGGCTCCCGTAGACCCGGAGGTCGCACGCGCCGGGGTCCTGCGCGATCTTCCGGTAGGCCGGGACGAACCCCTCCGCGGCGGCCAGCGCGTCGGGCGTCAGCGCGCCCAGCAGCAGCCCGTCGGCCGCCTTGGCCGCCAGCCCCTGCGCCTGCAGCAGCGCCTCGTACGGCTTGGCGTCCTTCACGGAAAGCATCAGGACGACCGGCGGGGGGGCGTTGGGATCCTTCGACGCGAGGACCAGCGCGACGACCGGCTTGCCGGCGTCGAGCGCGGCCAGGTCCGGGTCGCCGAGCATCTCGCCGGCCTGCGCCAGGAGCATCCCCGGCTGGACCTCGTCCGGAACGAAGGCCCGGACGACCGCCTCGGCGCGCTGGATCAGCCGCGCCGGGTTGGGCAGGATCACCGCCGCGTTCACGAGGTCGGACCCGAAGTCGACGGGCTTCGGGACGGAGACGCCGGCGGCCGGCGCGGTCTCCGCCGCCCGCGCGGCGGGCGCGACACCCCACGACAGAGCCAGCGCGGCGGACGCCAGGACCGCCGTCCGGCAGAACCGGTCGATGCGCCTCATCAGGAGCCTCCCATCCGGGAAAGAGAAGAGATGAAGACCGTCATTTCGCCTGATCCGCCATCCAGCGTTTCCACGCCTCGGCGTCCGTCCCGAACGCCTTCCCCGTCGCCTTCTCCAACGCGGCAACCACCGCCGGCCGGTCCGCCTCCGGCGCCTCGCCGAGTAGCGCCACGAGCGTGGCCGGGTCCTGCGCCAGGTCCAGCGTCTCCGCCAGCGCGGCGGCCCGCCGGCGCGCGAGGGTCTCGGCCAGGACGCGCTTCAGCCGCGAGGCGGCCTCCGGCGAGAGGTCCGGCTTCCGGAGCGCCGCCTCGATCCGCGCCCGGTGGCGCAGGCCCTGCTCGACGAGCCGTTTCGTCGCCGCCTCCCGCTCCGCGTGATCCTCATTGTCGAGCCCCGCGATCGCCGCGTCCACCGCCTCCCGCTCCGCGTCCGCCACGGGCCGGAGGAGGTCGAGGACCGCCTGCCGCACGTCGGGAGACTCCGCCGAGGGGGGGGTGCCGACGCCGAGTGCCGCGAGCAGCGGCAGGAGCCGCGTCTCGACGACCGCCCGGTGCGCCCGGTAGAAGGCGGGGTACGACTCCGCGGCGGCCGAAAAGGGCGCGTCCCCCTCGACGAGCGCGACGCTGAAGCGGCCGCCCTTCGCCTGGTGAAGCAGGAGCAGGAAGCTCCCGTCGCCCGCCGAGGCGGAGAGCCGCAGCGTCCCCGCACCGTCGTCGCGGACCTCGACCGACCGCTTCGCCCCCTGCTCCTCGCCCAGCTCGATCCGGACGCTCTCGCTCGAAAGCGCCAGGGTCCCGGCCAGCCCGCCGCCCGAGAAGCTCTGGGACCGCTCGTTGTTGCCGTGGGACCGGCTGCTGCCGTGGGACCGCGAGGCAAGCTGGAGGAGGTTGAAGAGGCGCTCGACGTCGGAGGCGCCGGCCATCTCCTCGGCCTGCCGGGCGGCCCACTCCTTGGGCAGGCCCTGCTTGACGAGCGCCGCTTCGAACTCCGCCTTCAGGTCCTCCCCCGCCTTCCCTTCGGCGGGACGCGACCACGAGTCCCGGTCCAGACGCAGGGTGCCCTGGTCCACCGTCAGCGGCAGGATCCGGCGGGTGATGGGGGCGACGTTCTGCAGGCGCCCTTTGGAGGAGTCCCCGTCGCCGTCCGCCGCCGGGGCAGGCCGCACCGGGAGGACGAGCGCGGCGGCCGCCAGGGACAGCACGACGACGCGGGGGACGGATACAACGCCGGGCATGGCAGAGGCTCCAGAGGAACCGGGCCCTCGTCCCGGGGGCCTGAGCCGGATGACGTGTTGGGGACGTTCCGTGTCCGGCCGGCGCAACCGTTCCATTATACACCGGCACCCGAGAGCGGCAACGGAATGCGCAATCCGTGTTTGGCTTTC
>CAYUME010000360.1:0-5609 GCA_964445475.1 uncultured Planctomycetia bacterium | reverse complement strand
GATCCTCTGCCGGATCCGCTCCGCCCTCATGAAGTGCATGGAACGAAGCCTGGATGCGGGACTCTCATGATCCCCGAAGACCAGGGCCGGCTGATGTACGCATACCGGGACGGGACGCTCGCCGCGGAGGAGGCCGTGCGGCTGGACGAGGCCCTTCGCGCGGGCGGGGAGGACGCGGTCCGAATCCGGCGCGAGCTCGAGCTGGCCGGACTGCTTGGACAGGTCTTCGACGGCGCGGACGATGCGGCGTTCCTGCGCAGCTTCGAGGAGCGGATGCGCGCCGAGAGCGGGAAGTCCCAGTTCGTTCGCGCCTTCGAGGCGAAGAGCGCGGAGGCCGGGGCGGGCCGGGCGCGGCGCGCCGGGCCCCGGCTGGCCCGCCGGCTCTTCGCCCCCGCGTCGCCCGCGCCGTGGCTTGGCGCGGCCGCGGTCGTCCTGTTCGGTCTCGGGCTGGTTGTCCTGCTGGGGCGCGGTCCGGCGCGCAAGCCCCCGGCGGCCTCGTCTCCGGGTGCCGTCGCGGTGGCGCCGGCTCCCGAATCGCCCGTGCCGTCCGATGTCCCGACCGGACGCCCGGAGGTAGGCGATGCCCCGTCTGCCCCGCGCCATGCGGAGGATCCGCCGTCCAAGCCTTCCGGGGCCCGGCCTCCGGTCCCCGCCGTGGCGCAGCGCCCGCCTGACGAGGCGGGACCGGTATCTCCCCCGGACACGCCGCCTTCCCCGTCCCTTCCCGAGACCCCCCCTCCGGGTCCTGCCGTGGCCCGCGCGCCGGAACGGCCGCCGGAGCCCCCGGACGTTCCCGTCCCGCCGCCTGTTGCCGCTCCGACGGTACCGCGGCCGAGGGCGGACGAGACACCCGTGGCGGTCCTGGACCGCTTCCAGGGGGAGGTGGTTGTCGTCGGTGCGGACGGCCAGGCGCCGGCACGGCAGAAACGCCCGTTGCTGTCCGGGCAGACCGTGCAGGTGATCGGGCGCGGCGCGGCGGACCTCCGTTTCCCCGACGGGACGCGCGTGGAGGTGCAGGGCGATGCCGCGGTCGCCTTCCCGGCGGCCCCCGACGCGGTCGCGCGGCTGGAGGTGAAGGAGGGCCGGGTCCTGGCGGACGTGGCCCGGCAGCCGGCCGGGAAGCCGTTCGTCTTCGCCACGGCCGAGGCCGAGGCCGTCGTGCTGGGGACGCGCCTGGCGGTGACGGCCATCCCCGGCCTGACGCGGCTTGACGTCTACCAGGGCCGGGTCCGGCTCGACCGGCGGCAGGACGGGGCCGTGGTCACGGTGGGCGCCGGCCAATACGCGATCGCGGAGAAGGGGCGGCCGATGGAGGCGATCGGGCCGGTGGCCGTCGTCCCACGCCGGCCCGGGGCAGCCGCCGTCGCCAGCTTCACCCTGATCAACGCCGACACGGACCAGCCTGTCTCCGGCTTCGACCCGCTGATCGACGGGGCGGTGCTGCACCTCGACCGGCTGCCCACGCGCAACCTGAACGTCCGGGCGAACACCGTCCCGGCGCAGGTCGGGAGCGTCCAGATCGCCCTGGACGGGAGGCCGTTCAAGAACGCGGAGTGGCGCGTCCCCTACGCGCTCTACGGGGACTCCGTGAAGGGCGACTACGCCGCCTGGGCGCCGGCTCCCGGCGAGCACGTGCTCACGGCGACGCCCTACGAGAAGCCGGACGCGAAGGGCGAGGCCGGGCAGGCCCACGCGATCACCTTCTATGTCATCGGCCGCAGCCGGTGAGGTGGGAGGGGTTGGTCGGGCCCTTTCTCGAGCCGTTCGGCGAGGGGGCCCGACAACCCCGATCCGCGCCTTGGCGAGAGATCCCCCCGCGGAAGCGCCCCTCACCTGCCAGCCGGCGTCCCCGTCGCCGATTCCCTCCGCGCAAGGGCCTTGCGCATCTTCCCCGGTTTTTCATGAAACCCAGTTGCATATGGGCTCGCCCCGTTTATGGGTCTGCAGCGGCGGCGCCCCGCGCGCCGCTTTCCCCGGGACGACGCCAACCCCGTTTTGCAGGAGGGTCCCATGCGCCGGAGCCTGACGCTGTTGCCGCTGCTCGTCCTCGCGCTCGCCGCGCCGGCGTTCGCGCAGCAGTCGGTCGCGAGTTTCACCCTCGTCAACGCCGATTCCGACCAGGACATCGGTCCCCTGGCGAACGGGGCGACCCTGGACTTGGCGGCGCTCCCCACCCGCAACCTGAACGTGCGGGCGAACACCTCGCCGGCGACGGTCGGGAGCGTGCGGTTCGGCTACGACGGCAACGCGAACTACCGCACCGAGAGCACCGCGCCCTACGCGCTGGCCGGGGACACGTCCGGCAACTATGCCGCCTGGACGCCGGCGGTCGGCTCGCACGCGCTGACGGCCACGCCCTACACGGGCAGCGGCGCCACCGGGACGGCCGGCACGCCCCTGACCGTCAATTTCACCGTCGTCGACGGCGTCACCCCGCCGCCCCCTCCAGCGGGACAGGACGGCGACGGGACCGTCACGATCGCCGGCGAGAAGAAGCGCTGGCACAAGGTCACGCTGGATCTGGCCGGGAAGTGGGCCGCGGAGACCGGCACGCCGAACCCCTTCCTCGACTACCGCATGGACGTGACGTTCACGAACGGGTCGCTGACGTACGTCGTCCCGGGCTACTTCGCCTCCGACGGGAACGCGGGGGAGACCTCCGCTGAGACCGGCACGACGTGGCGGGCCCACCTCTGCCCGGATCTGACGGGGACCTGGACGTACACGATCCGCTTCACGTCCGGCGCCAACGTCGCCGTCAACGGCGGCGGGAGCTCGGTCGCCCCCTACGACGGGAAGACCGGTAGCTTCACCGTTGCCGAGACCGACAAGGCGGGGCGGGACTTCCGAGGGCAGGGGCGGCTCCAGTACGTCGGCAAGCACCATCTACGCTTCAAGGGGAGCGGGGCCTACTTCTTCAAGCAGGGCGCCGACTCGCCCGAGAACCTCCTCGCGTACGCCGACTTCGACGGCGCCTTCAAGTCGGACGGCGTCTCCGACGACAAGATCAAGACGTGGTCCCCGCACGTCGGGGACTGGCGGTCCGGCGACCCGGTCTGGAAGGGCACGAAGGGGAAGGGGCTGATCGGCGCCCTCAACTACCTGGCCGGCGAGGGGATGAACGCCTTCTCGTTCCTGACGATGAACATCAACGGGGATGACAAGAACGTCTTCCCGTACACGGCCTACGGCGAGCGCGTCCGGATGGACTGCTCCCGCCTCGACCAGTGGGAGGTCGTCTTCTCGCACGCCGACCGGATGGGGCTGTACCTGCACTTCAAGACGCAGGAGACGGAGAACGACCAGCTGCTCGACGGCGGGGACCTCGGGTCGCAGCGGAAGCTCTACTACCGCGAGCTGATCGCCCGCTTCGCCCACCACCTGGCGTTGAACTGGAACCTCGGCGAGGAGAACACGAACACGGACGCCCAGCGCAAGGCCTTCGCGCAGTTCTTCTACGACAACGACCCCTACCGCCACAACGTCGTCCTGCACACCTATCCGGGCGACCAGGAGGCCGTCTACCGGCCGATGCTCGGCACCGCCTCGAAGTTGACCGGCGTGTCGATCCAGATCAACTGGGACGCCGTCCACGCGGAGACGAAACAGTGGGTGGCCGAGTCGGCCGCGGCGGGCAGGCCCTGGGTGGTCGCCAACGACGAGCAAGGCGGCGCCAACACCGGCATCCTTCCCGACGCCAACGACTACAACCACGATGGACCCCGGAAGGAGACGCTCTGGGGCAACCTCATGGCCGGCGGCGCGGGCTGCGAGTACTACTTCGGCTACAGCTACGCGCACTCGGACCTCACCTGCCAGGACTTCCGCAGCCGCGACCACTGGTGGGACCTCTGCCGTTTCGCCCACCAGTTCCTCACCGGAAACGGCATCCCCTTCTGGGAGATGACGAACGACAACGCCAAGAGCACCAGCAGCAGCGACTTCTGCCTTTACAAGGCCGACGACACCTACGTGATCTACTTGAAGGCCGGCGGATCCACCAGCGTGGACCTCTCCGGCTGCAGCGGGACCTTCGAGGTCTTCTGGTTCGACCCGCGGAACGGCGGGACGCTGAAGACGACCTCCATCGCGACGGTCTCCGGCGGCGGCACGCGCAGCCTCGGCAGCGCGCCGGACAATACCTCCCTCGACTGGGTGATCCTCGCCCGGAAGTCCGGGACGACCGTCAACCTGCCGCCGGCCGTCGCCCTCACGGCCCCTGCGGGCGGCGCCGCCTTCACAGCGCCCGCCACGGTCGCTGTCGAGGCCGCCGCCTCCGACACGGACGGGACCGTGACGAAGGTCGACCTCTACGTCAACGGCCAGTTCAACCGCACCGAGAACACGGCCCCCTACCAGTGGACGCTGGACGCCCTCGGGGCCGGGACTTACACCCTGACCGTGGTCGCCACGGACGACGACGGCGCCACGACGACTTCGACGGCGGTGACGTTCACCGTCTCCGACCCCGCCGTCCAGCCCCCCGCGGCCCCCTCGAGCCTCGCGGCCTCCGCCGTCTCGATCTCCCAGATCAACCTGGCCTGGACGGACAACGCCTCGAACGAGACCGGCTTCAAGATCGAGCGGAAGACCGGCGCCTCCGGCACGTACGCCCAGATCGCCACGGTCGGGGCCAACGTCACCTCGTACCCGAATACCGGCCTGGCGGCGGGGACGACGTACTCTTATCGCGTCCGGGCCACCAACAGCGGCGGCGACTCCGCCTATTCCAACGAGGCCGTCGCGACGACCCAGACGGCGACGACCGGTCCGGAGGTGGTCAGCCTCACCCTCGTGAACGCCGACACCGATACGGACCTCGGGCCGCTCGTGGACGGGGCGACGCTCAACCTGGCGACCTTGCCCACGCGGAACCTCAATGTTCGTGCGGACACCTCGCCCGCGACGGTCGGCAGCGTCCAGTTCGGCTACGACGGGACCGCGAGCTACGCGATCGAGAGCAGCGCCCCCTATGCCCTCGCCGGGGACACCGCCGGCGACTACAAGCCCTGGACGCCGGAGGCCGGAAGCCACACGCTGACCGCCACCGCGTGGACCGCCGCCGGCGCCACCGGTACGGCCGGGCCGGCGCTGAGCATTGCCTTCACCGTGATCGACGCGCCCGCCGGCACCGGGACCGGCCTCTGGGCGGAGTACTTCGACAACGCCGACTTCACCGGCTTCGCCCTGACCCGGATGGACGCGACGGTCGACTTCGGCTGGGGAAGTGGGTCTCCCGACCCGGCGATCGGACCGGACACCTTCTCTGTCCGGTGGTCCGGCGCCGTCGATCCCGCCTACTCCGAGACCTACACCTTCACCACCCGCTCCGACGACGGCGTGCGGCTCTGGGTGAACGGGCAGTTGATCATCAACAACTGGACGAACCACGCGCCGACGGAGAACAGCGGGTCGATCGCGCTCGAGGCCGGGAAGAAGGCCGATCTCCGGCTCGACTACTACGAGAACGGCGGCGGGGCCGAGATCCGGCTCTCCTGGTCGAGCGCGAGCCAGGCGAAGGAGATCGTCCCGCAGGGCCGCCTCCACCCCTGGGCGAGCCGCGACGTCGGGGCGGTCGCCGCGGCGGGCGGTACCTCCGCCCTCGACGG
>CAYUME010000359.1:0-5637 GCA_964445475.1 uncultured Planctomycetia bacterium | reverse complement strand
CCGAGCACGTCGTCGATCGTCCCCGGATCGGTGCCGGGATGACGCGCCGCGCGGAACCGTCCGGGAGGTCACGATCGCGGCCTCCCCCGACCGGGCGGCACCCCGCGAACCGGACGCGTGGCCTGCCCTGCCCTCCGATGCGGTTCCGCCCGGGACGATGGACCGTCCCGTGCGGGCGGCCGGCGGGCCTGTCGCCGGGATTCCCACCCGTCCTTCGACGGACCCCGTCACGGAGCCGCCCTCGGATCCGTCGTTCGCGTCCGGGGAGACGCGCGCACGTGACACGGTGGCGATACCCACGCCGGACCGCGAGGGAACGATGCCGGTCGTGGCGGTCGTGGCCTCCTGCCGGGGAGACGTCTTCGTCCTCTCCGGTGGAACGCGGACCCGGGCCCGCACGGGGGATCGGCTCCTGGCCGGGCAGGGGGTGGAGACGGCTGCATCCCCGGCCCGGGCCGACCTGGCATTCCAGGACGAGATGCGCCTGGTCCTGGGGGCGGAGACCTCGATCCGGGACCTGTCGCGGGCTGGCCCCGGGAGGGCGCGGACGCTGGCCGTGAGCCGCGGGATGCTTCACGCCGACGTCACGCCGCACGATCCCGACCAGCCGCTGGTCCTGGTCGCGCCGCAGGGGGAGGCGCGGATCCTCGGCACGTCGCTGCGCCTGGTGGTGGACGCCGACCCGGACGGGGTCATGCAGATCGAGGTCCTCAGCGGCAAGGTACGCCTGTCGCGGAAGCGGGACGGCAGGACGCTGGACGTGTCGGCGGGCCATTTCGCCGAGATCCAGTCCCGGGCGGACCTCCTCCGATCCCGGCGCGTCGCCACGGTCGCGTTCCAGGACGGGGTGGCTCCGGCCGTTCGATACGAAGGGACGCGGGATACGACCGTCGCGGAATACCGGGACGGGGCCCGCAGGAATTTCGGCGCGGGTGCATCCGTCTGGGCGGATGGCGACACGGCGGACATGAACCAGCCCGGCCTGGACAAGAGCGCGCTGATCCGCTGGGATCTTTCGTCGACACCCCGCAACGTGCAAGTCATCTGGGCGGAGATCGACGTGGTCGTCGTCAACGATTCCGGGGGGAGGCCGTTCGGGATGTACGCGTTGCGCCGCGCGTGGGAGGAATCCCAGGCGACGTGGATGGGGCCGTTAACGGGGACGGACTGGCAGAAGCCGGGAGCCCAGGGGGAGCAGGACCGGGGCGAGTCGCTGCTGGGGGCCCTGGCGCCCGCCGCGAGCGGCCCGCACGGCGCGTTCCTCACGCGCGAGGGGCTCTCCGTGGTCCAGGCGTGGATCGTCAACCCCGCGGTCAACCACGGCCTGATCCTGGCCGACACCGAGAACGGCGACGCGCTGGGGTTCAAGTCCCGCGAAGCGACGCCGCCGAACGAGCGTCCCCGTCTCACGATCTCCTTTGTCGCGCGTTAATCGGAAAGGGCCGACCATGACCCCCCCGGCGCTCGCGACACCCAGGGCCCTCCGCCGTCTCGCCGTTGCCGGGGCGGCCCTCGTCCTGATCCTGGCCGGGAGGGGAGCGACGGCCGCCGCCGAGGAGGCGCGGGAGCCCTCGGGCGGCCTGCTGGTTCACGTCGGCTGCGGCTCGGGCGAACGCCTGATCGAGATGGCTTCGAAAGGTCCCTGGCTGGCGCACGGGCTCGAGAAGGACGAGGCGCGCGTGGAGGCAGGCCGGAAGCTGATCCGGGCGCGCGGGATGGCCGGGATCGTCAGCCTCGAGACCTGGATCGGCAAGGACCTGCCGTATGCCGACAACCTCGTCAACGTGCTCCTGGCCGACGACCCCCGCGTCACCCGGAACGAGGCCCTGCGCGTGCTGGCGCCCGGCGGGCTGGCCCGGCTCCGGGGCCAGGCGATCCGCAAGCCGTGGCCGAAGGAGATGGACGGGTGGACGCACGAGCGCCACGGCGCGGACGGCAACCCCGTGTCGAAGGACGAGTCGCTCTCCCTGCCTCGGGAGATCCGGTGGATTGCCGGCATCCCGCTCTCCTCGCGCACCCGTCCGCTGACGTCGGACGGCGTGTACTACCTCGGCAAGGCCGCCCGGGACGCCTTCAACGGGCTGCCGCTCTGGACGGGCACCCTCCAGGCGCAGGCGGCGGGTGACGGGCGCGTGTACGGCTTTGCCGGGAGCGCCGTGATCGCGGAGGACGCGTCGACGGGGGCGCGCGTCGCCGAGTTCGGGAATGCGGACCCGAAGAACGGGACCCTTCTGTATCTAGACGGGCGCCTGGTGGTCGCGACCCCGGGGTCCCTGCGCGTCCATGACGCGAAGACCGGCAAGCCGCTCTGGAGCGCCGAGGTCGCCGATCCCCGCCTGGCGGTCGCGGGCGGCGAGCGCCTCTTCACCGTCGATGTCCCCAAGGGCGGCAAATCCCGCGCCGTCTGCCGGGATCTGGCCACGGGAAAGGAGCGCTGGCTGAGCGACGAGCTGGCGTGGCTGCCGGGGGCGACCGGCTGTTCCTACGGCGGCGAAACGATCGCCTACGAGGTCTCGCCGTACAAGGACGGCGCGGACTGCGGCCTGCACGTCCTGGCCACGTCGACCGGGAAAGTCCTGTGGGAGGACACCTACAAGCCGCCGATGGGCCACCGGAACCAGGCCCGTGCCATGTATATCGGGAAGGACCTCTGGCTCCACCGCGACGGGTTCACGGCCGTGGATCCGTCGACCGGCAAGAAGTCCCGCACGGTCCCCGGCGGACGCGGCCACTGCTTCCCGGCGATCGCGACCGTCCGGTTCCTCATCCACGGGGAGCTGAATTTCACCGACATCGCGACGGGGAAGATGGATGCGAACCGGATCACGAAGGGGGCCTGCGCGCAGGATCCGTACGTGCCGGGCAACGGCCTGCTCTATTCCTTCCCCAAGAACTGCATCTGCTACCCGATGATCGAGGGCTACACCGCGCTCGCCCCGGCGGAGCCGGCCCCGCGCGGTCCCGCCGCCTGGGAGTCGGGCGGGATCGAGCGGGGACCCGCCGCGAGCGTCACGTGGCCGCGCGAGGCGACGGCCGACAGCGCCGACGCGGAGTGGCCCCAGTACCGGCGCGACCGGCACCGGAGCGGGGGGACGCCTGCGGCCGGTCCGGAGGTCTTCGAGACGGTCTGGCGCACCCCGGTGACGGCCGAGTCGCGCGCCACGACCGCCTCCCCGATCCCCAAGGAGTGGGAGGTGCACCCGTTCGTGCAGGGCCGCATTACGGCGCCGGTGGTGGCGGGCGGTCGTGTCTTCGTGGCCGAGACGATCGCGGGCCAGGTCACCGCGCTCAACGCGGCCTCGGGCCGGCCCCTCTGGCAGTTCACGGCCAACGGCGTCATCGACACGCCGCCGACGATCGAGCGCGGCCGGTGCCTGTTCGGGACGCGCGCGGGATGGGTCTACTGCCTAAACGCGGCCAACGGCGACCTCGTGTGGCGTCTGCGGGCCTCGCCCGACGACCGGCGCATCGTCGCGTGGGGGGCGCTGGAATCCGCTTGGCCGGTTCCCGGCAGCCTCCTGGCCCACAAGGGCATGGTCTATTTCCCTTCCGGCCGATCGCCCCTGGCGGACGGCGGCGTGCACGTCTTCGGCGTCCAGGTGGACTCGGGGAAGATCGCCCTGCACCAGGTCGTCGAGTCCTTCGGGTTCGACCAGTGGTATGGCCGGCTGGGCCACGATTACGATCCCGTCGATCTCCTGGTCTTCGACGGCGAGGACCGGCTGGCCATGTCCCGGGCCCGGATTCGCGGCCCGGAGGTCCGCGTGAACGCCGGCGCCGACGGGGCCTTCTACAACTGCGGCGCGTCCTGGTTCCCCATCGGAGCCTGGTCCTACGGCGTGGCGATCCGGCGGCAGCGGGAGAAACGACCCCTCTACGTCTTCCAGGGCGACAGCCTCTACGGAGGCGAGCAGCCGACCGCCTACCTGGCGCCATCCCAGTGCCCGGCGGGCGGCGGACGCGAGTGGAACGCCTTCCAGGTCCTGGGCGGCTTCAAGAAGAAGTGGTCCGCCGGTCTCGGGAAGGTCGACGCCCTGGCCGTGGGCGGCAAGACACTCTACGTGGCGCACGGCGGGGGGGCGCTGACCGCGGTCGGCTGCGACGACGGAAAGAAATTGAAGGAGGGGCGGCTGCCCGGCGATCCGGTCTATGACGGGCTGGCGATCGCCTACGGGCGACTCTACGCGTCCCTGAAGGACGGGCAGGTGGTCTGCCTGGGCGGCGCCGGCAGCGTGCCGCCGCCGGTCGCCGGGCCGTCGCGCGGGTCAAGCCCGTGGGCCCGCCAAGCCCGCCCGGGTGGGGAGCTGAAGGCCGATCCGGGACCGGAATCCTCGAAGTGATTATGGGACCGCCGTTGAAATGTTGACCCTCTGACCCCCTGTGGTGTTCCGACGAACGATCCGGGGGCGTCTGCGGAAAGGGCGGGACGCGTCAGATGGCAGAAGAACACCCCGGTGGTTACGCCAACACGGGCGGCGTCATCGATGACCTGGTCGAAATCCGCTGCCGGCGCCGCAGCCGCTTCACCCGCCTTCGCCCGGAAGCCCCGCCCTTGGGCGGGGGGGAAGGGCCGGGCCGGACCTCGTTTACGATTCAGGTCAGGCTTCGGCGGGTTTCGCCCATTGTTGCCGTTGGAAGCCCCGCCTTTAGGCGGGGAGGCTTCACTTCACACCTCGTCTGGTGCCGCCTCCGACCACGGATCCATAGGTCGGTCCGACACGGATTTCATCGAATGTATTGTTGCCGCCTTTCTGGAACACCAATCGATTGAGTTTGCCCTGATCAATATTGAAGGCCTCTGGTTGACGGAGATAGGGGTATCGTCCCCCGATATTTTCTGCCGGTTGTTTGAGATCTTGCTCCGGCAACATGGGGAAGAATTGGTCGTTCTCGCCGTCTTTGCCCCAGACAAACTTGCCGACAAGGAGGGTGTCCGTCCCGGCCTTCGAGGGCCCTATCCTTCGGGTGACCAATTTGCCATCCAACACCACCGCGGTCTGCAGCTCGCGATCGCTGTGACAGAATCCGATGCCGTCTTTCAGGTCATCGGACTGCAGTGTTACGACCGCGGACCCGCCAGCGTCCGCAGGGATGTTGAAGACATAGCTCATCCACATCGTGGCGCCGTCCTTGAGCAGGCCTGCCTTTTCAAGGGAGTCATCGAGTGCGATGGCGCATCCTTTGCTGGATACATGGCCCTGGACACGGTTGCCCATCACGGGAAGGTCGCCGAATTTCAAGCCTCCCGTGACGACCAGGGGAAGGTTCTTGGGCTTTTCGTCCAGGGAATAGTATTCGCCGACGGTGCCCACGGCGCCATTCCTGCCGAGCAGGCTGGCCGGACTTTTGAAGTCGGGCGGATAGTAGTTGAAGGGCTCATACACGAGCGCGTCACCGGGATCGATGGGCCCGAGGTTGAGGGCCGCCGTGGCCGGGGTGACCTTCCCGGTCGTGGGCTGCACCGAATAGGTGACCAGCCCTTCTTTGGGGGCTTGTTTGTCTTCGTAGCTTCTGGCATCGCCGGAAAAACGCTCCTCGATCGCTTTGCCGTCGCGCGAGATCCTGTAGCCTTCAAATTTCCCCCGGGGGCTCCATGTCAAGGTCACACCCCCCACGCTGCGGGTAGACGCGAGCTCA
>CAYUME010000358.1:518-5639 GCA_964445475.1 uncultured Planctomycetia bacterium | reverse complement strand
TTCGAGGCCGAGTCGATGGAGGTGAAGGCGCGTGAGCAGTGCGACACGAGCCCGCAGGAGATGAAGGCGTGGGGCGGCCCGATGTGGAGCGGGGGCCGCCAACTCTTCTGCGGCGCGCGGACGGACGGGTTCGTGGAGCTGGGCTTCCGGGTTCGTGCGGCCGGGCGCTACCGCCTCCGCATCCTCGCGACCGCGGCGCCTGACTTCGGCCGCGTGCGGGTCGCGCTCGACGGCCGGGCCCTCGATCCGGTGTTCGACCTCTATGCGGGCCGCGTCTGCCCGGCGGGATCGCTGGAGCTCGGGACGCACGACCTGGCCGCGGGGACGCACCGTCTCCGGTTCGCGTCCGCCGGCCGGAACGACGCGTCCTCCGGCGTCTCCTTCGGTCTCGACGCGATCGATCTCCTGGGTGCGGAATAGGGGGGCCCGCTTCCGTTGCGCATGAAGGACGGTTCCGATATCATGAGCCCCGCGAGCGGCGCGTTCGCATCCGGGTGGCGCATGGATGAAAAGTCCTCCGGCCCTTCGATCCTGGCGCTCGACGCCGTCGGGAAGCGATTCGATGTCCCCGGAGGCGGCGAGGCGCCGTGGGTGCTGCGCGACGTGTCGCTGTCCGTCGCGGCGGGCGAGTCCCTCGCCGTCGTTGGTCCTTCCGGCTCCGGGAAGAGCACCCTCCTGAACCTCGTTGGCGGGCTCGACCGCCCCACCGCCGGTCGTGTCGTCGTCGACGGCCGCGACCTCGCGCAGCTCGACGAGCGGGCGCTGGCCGCCTACCGGCGCACGGACGTCGGGCTCGTCTTCCAGCTTCACCACCTCCTGCCGCAGTGCACGGCCCTCGAGAACGTCCTCGTTCCCACGCTGGCGGGGGAGGGGGCGAAGCGGGAGGGGGCGGATGCGCGGGCGCGGCGGCTTCTCGAGCGCGTGGGACTCGGCGGGCGCTTCGACCACCGGCCCGGCCAGCTCTCCGGTGGAGAGCGCCAGCGCGTGGCGGTCGTGCGCGCCCTCATCAACGGGCCGCGCCTGCTCCTGGCCGACGAGCCCACCGGGGCGCTCGACCACGCGTCGGCGGCCTCGCTCGTCGATCTCCTCGTCGACCTGAACCGCGAGGAGGGCGTGACGCTGATCGTGGCGACGCACGCGCCGGACGTCGCGGGCCGCATGGCCCGCCCGCTCGAGCTGCGCGACGGCCGCCTCGTCCCGCCCGCGACCGTCTGAGCGGGACGCCTCCCCGTTTCGTCAATTCATCAATTGATGAATTGAGGACGTGAATCCCCCCTGCCCTCTGGGGCGGGGAGCGTCACGTGAGGGCGGAGATTCCAGGGGGGAGCACAGACCATACAAAGTGCGCTATTCCTGCGTAGAAAGGCACAGGGGGGCAGTCTGACGGCCAAAAGCACGTATGTCCTTCCAGGCCGACCAGGCCAGAAGGAGGGCGAATAGGGCGACGGCGTACAGTTGTGGTAGCCAGAGTATGCCGTACCAGACATCAGGATGACGCTGTCTCTGGTATTCGACTCCGATAAGCAATGGAGACCAATTAGAATAAAAGCTTCTGATTCGGTATTTTCTATCGGGTGAAGATCGCCATTGTCTAATGTGATTTGCTTGCAACAAGAATCCTTCGGGGACAGGTACGTGTTTATTCCCGATGAGTCGCGTGGAATCTGTTATCCAAGTGCAAGCGCGATACGATCCTACATAAAATACGCTTTCCCAGTCAGCAACGTAGGCAATCAATGTTTTGTAATCATGTCCGAATTGGACGTCCACCACAGAACTCCCGCATTTCGGGTGTAATGATGTACTGGGGCCCTCAACTGGATCTCCCGTGAGGATGGGAGGCGGGGGGATGTCGAGACGGATGCTCTTGTGCCACGGCCTCCAACTCCCCCAAAGCGCATACCCTGCGCTCACCAGCCCCATGAAGACCATCAGTGTCCTGAGGGAGAAGCGGGGCATCAGCCGGCGCAGGACGGGCCCCAGGCGGGTGGCGCTCATGCCATACTAAACGGGGGGCGGAGGGCAAGGTTCAGAGGCCCCAGCGCCCTGTAGCTGCCGTATACGGAGGTTCACCACATGACAGTCCGGCTACGGTCGAACACCACGGGGCTTCCGGAACAGATACAGGGCCCAGCCCAGGCAATCCCGTCCCCATCGCAGATAGGCGTCGCGATTCTTGCGTGAGGTCTGCAACAGCTCCTCCACGTCTGGGTCGTCGGGGTGGGCTGCCGCGTAGCGTTCGGCTGCCTGCCACTGCAGGCCCTCGTACCGGTCCCAGTCGTCCTCGTTGGACACCGCCGCGTAGAGGAACGAAAGCCCCAGGTCCACGCCGGTCTGGACGTTGCTCCGGTGGGTTCCGTAGTGACCGGCAGCTTGCCCGGTCAGCTTCAGGTACTCCGGATCCGGCGGCGTCCTCCAGAGGGGCTCGCCGACGAGCACGAGTCCCCCGGGCTGCGCCATCCCGCTCATGGCCTCCAGCGTCCCCCTGTGTCCCTGGAAGACCCACGAGGCGCCAACGCACGAGGCCAGATCCAGCTTCGCCTCCGGGGCGGGCTCGTACTTGGCGCCGTCCATGTGGAGCAGCGCGATGCGCCCGCTCAGGCCGCGAGCCGCCACGTTCTTCCGCGCCTCCTCGATCGTGACGGGGGACGCATCGAGGCCCGTACCCACCACTTCGTAACGCTCCGCAACGAGACAGAGGAGCTCCGCCTTCCCACAGGCCACGTCCAGGACCCGACCCCCGTCCGGCAGGCAAAGACGATCGACGAGCTCCGCGGTCTTGGCCCGGCTCATCGGATTCATGACCGTGTGGTCGGTGTGCGTGATGCCAAAGTACTTCCACATGTCCATGTTCCGGTCCTTTACGTGAGTCTTCGGTTGCAGTATAGCAGGGCCGGAAGGGAGTGGACAAGAGGGAGAGGTCGTCAAGCGGGAAGGCTGGCATGCCAAGGTTTCGGAACCGCGTTAGACGGTCCGTAAAAGCCGATTCTACCAACAAGAGATCACTCGTCTGTAGAGGGGTGTCCGCCAAGATCGGCGCCCGAAGGCAAGAGGGGCGCGAGGGCGTCTCTCGCCCTTCAGATGGCAGCGAGGTGCGATCCTTCGTCCGTCCCGACCGCCTTTCCCCGCTCACCGTCCCAGCTGCCGGTGCTGCCGCCGGTAGTCGCGGGGGGACATCCCCAGTACCTGGCGGAACTGCCGGGTGAAGTAGTTGCTGTCGTTGAAGCCGACCCGGAAGGCGATGCCGGTGACCGGGTCGTCGACCCGGCGGAGGAGCGCCGCGGCCTTGTTGAGCCGGAGGCGGATGAGGTAGGCGATGGGGGATCGGCCCGTGGCGGCCTGGAAGGCCCGGTTGAAGTTGCGCTTGGACATGTAGGCGATGCGGGCCAAGGCGTCCAGGTTCACCTCCTCCGCAAAGTGCGACTCGAGGTGCGAGATCGCCTCGGCGATGCGGAGGAGGGCGCGCGAATCCGGGTTTTTCGCGCGTCCATAGCAGCGCGACAGATAGCCCACGATGTGCATGAACCAGGCCGTGGCCAGGAACCCGAATCCCGGGGCCCGGCCCCGCAGCTCCTCGTCGAGCCGGTCCACGTGCCCCAGCACGACCCCCAGCTCCTCCGGCGTCAGGTGGAGGCGGCTCCGGAACCCGTGGCGGCTCCGCCAGGCCGGTTCGAGGGTGAAGAGGGCGTGGTAGCCGGGGAGCGTCCGCAGGTCCGCCAGATCCCAGTGGATCCGGCGGGGCAGGTAGAGGATGTTGATCAGGCAGAGCGACTCCATCTCCCGGAAATGATGGGGCCGGGAGCCGCTGATCACGAAGACGTCCCCCGCCGCCAGCGGCCATGACTCCCCGGCCGTGACGTGGAGTCCCCGGCCGCCCGTGACGATGACGAGCTCGCGGAACTCGTGGGCGTGCGGCCCGAACGGCGGCTGCGGATCCCGACGCTCCACGGCGACGGGGAAGCCGTCGGGGTGGAACCAGTCCTGCGTCCGGAGCGTGCGGACCGCCATGCGTCTGTCCTCGGTGGGACCCCGGCCGCCTGTCCCTTTTATGCTATTTTTTGGCGGAATCGTCAAGGATCCGGGCGGGGCCGCGGCGTAGAGTCCCTGCCGTCGCGAGGACGACCGGAGGCGGCTTCGCGTGCGCGTCACCCGGAGGAGCGGCCATGGCGAAACCGGCGGCGGTGGACAAGGCGTACGCGCTGGCGAAGGAGCGGTACGCGGCGTGGGGCGTCGACACGGAGCGCGCCCTCCGGACGCTCCGCGGCATCCCGATCTCCCTCCATTGCTGGCAGGGCGACGACGTCGGCGGCTTCGAGAATGCCGACGGCCTCCGCGGCGGCGGCATCCAGGCCACCGGCAACTACCCCGGCAAGGCCCGCACCGCCGACGAGCTCCGCCAGGACCTCGACCGGGCCCTCGCCCTCATCCCCGGCCGCCACCGCCTCAACCTCCACGCGATCTACGCCGAGATGAAGGGCCGAAAGGTCGACCGTGACGCCCTCGGTCCCGAGCACTTCGGCCGGTGGATCGACTGGGCGAAGGCGAGGAAGCTCGGGATGGACTTCAACCCGTCCTACTTCTCGCACCCCAAGGCGACCGACGGCTTCACCCTCGCCCACCCCGACCCCGGCATCCGACGCTTCTGGGTCGATCACGGCATCGCCTGCCGCAAGATCGGCGAGGCCTTCGGCCGGGCCCTCGGCACGCCCTGCGTCACGAACGTCTGGATCCCGGACGGCTACAAGGACGTCCCGGCCGACCGGAAGGCCCCGCGCGAGCGGCTCCGGGAGTCCCTCGACGCGATCTTCAAGCGCCCGATCGACCCGCGCTACCACCTCGACGCCGTCGAGGGGAAGCTCTTCGGCATCGGCTCGGAGAGCTACGTCGTCGGGTCCCACGAGTTCTACCTCGGCTACGCGGTGAAGAACGGCAAGCTCCTGACGCTCGACACGGGCCACTTCCATCCGACGGAGGGCGTGGCCGACAAGATCTCGGCGGTCTTCGCCTTCCTCGACGAGATCCTCCTCCATGTCAGCCGCGGCGTCCGCTGGGACAGCGACCATGTGGTGATTTTCTCCGACGAGCTGAAGGCGCTGGCGGAGGAGCTGGTCCGCGGCGGGT
>CAYUME010000358.1:0-508 GCA_964445475.1 uncultured Planctomycetia bacterium | reverse complement strand
CGAGCATCAACCGGGTGGCGGCGTGGGTGATCGGGACGCGGGCGATGCTGAAGGCGCTTCTGATCGCCCTGCTGGAGCCGACGGACCGCCTGCGGGCGCTGGAGCGAGCGGGCGACCACACGGGCCGCCTCGCGCTGCTCGAGGAGCTGAAGACGCTTCCGGCAGGGGCGGTCTGGGACCAGTATTGCCGGGTCCAGGACGTCCCGGTCGGCGAGGCGTGGCTGGAGGCGGTGCGGGCGTACGAGCGCGACGTGCTCGCGAAGCGGCGGTGATGAGCGGCGTCGCGCCGGCGGACCGTCGTTCCCCTTGAGCGAGGTGAGAGCCCCATGAGCGCCCCGGTCGCGAATCCCTTCCTCGGCGTCTTCTTCCACTGGCTGGGCGGCCTGGCCTCCGGCAGTTTCTACGTCCCCTACAAAGGCGTGAAGCGGTGGTCGTGGGAGGTCTACTGGCTGGCCGGCGGATTCTTCAGCTGGATCATCGCCCCGTTCCTCCTGGCCTCGCTCCAAAC
>CAYUME010000357.1:3417-5641 GCA_964445475.1 uncultured Planctomycetia bacterium | reverse complement strand
CGAACCGCCGCAAGGAGCTTCGCGATCCGGCCCAGAAAGCCCTGAAGGAATCGACCGGCCAGAATTTCGGATCCTCGCGCGACTGGCAGTCCTGGTGGTCCTCGAACCGCGCCACGTGGAAGCCGGCCGAGACCAAGTGACGCCCCCGCCGCAACGGAGGGGCAGCATGAAGTCGCGGACCGGATGGGATCAGGCCATAACGCGTCGTGACGGATCGGATGTGTAGCCTTAACGAGAAGGTACGGCTGGCCCCCGGAATCGGATTCCCGGGGCCGCGTCATTTGGGGGCTCGCGAGCTCATGGTCGATCGAATTCCGGTCTCCGAGGAAGGCTTTTCGCGGATGCAGGAAAAGCTGAAGCAGATGAAAGAGGAAGACCGTCCTCGCATGGAAAAGGCCCTCGGCGATGCCCGGGAAAAAGGAGACCTGTCCGAGAACGCCGAATTCGACACGGCGCGGGAGGAGCTCTGGATCATCGACCAGAAGATCGCCGAACTGGAGCAGAAGATCGCACTGGCCTATATCGTCGACACCCGGAAGGTGCCCAAGGACCAGGTGGCCTTCGGTTGCCGCGTTCGCGTGAAAGACCGGGACACGGGGGATGTGGAGACCTTCGAGCTCGTCGGCGAGGGCGAGGCCGAGCCGGCCCGGAATCGGATCTCCACGACCTCGCCCCTGGCCCAGGGCATGATCGGCGGGAAGGTCGGCGACGTGCTTCAGATCACAACGCCCGGGGGCCTCGTCACGTTCGAGGTGCTCGAAATCGGGTTTGATTGAGCCCTCCCATGCCGATCGGTTCGGGCCGTCTCCTGATGATCGACGTGGCGGGATTGTCCTACCGCTTCGTCCAGTCCCCGTGCGCCCTGTCCGGCGTGCGGGGCATCGCCCGCGACGGCGGCGCCCTGGCCGCCCTGGCCCCGTCGTTTCCCGCCCTGACCTGCGTCGTCCAGGCCGCCTTGACAACGGGCGAAAGCCCCGACCGGCACGGAATGGTGGCCAACGGCCTGTACGACCGGGACCGGCTTCGCGCCTCCTTTTGGGAGCAGTCCGACCGACTCGTCCAGGCGGAGCGGGTCTGGACGCGGGCTCGCCGTTCCCGCCCGGGATTCAAGAGCGCGATGCTGTTCTGGCAGAACAGCATCGGATCCGACAACGACGTCATCCTCACCCCCGCCCCCATCCATCTCCATCGCGGCGGACTGGTCCATTCCTGCTACGCCAAGCCGTCCTCCCTCTATCCGGATCTCGTCGCGGAGATCGGCCCGTTCGATCTCCGCGGGTACTGGGGACCGATGACCCGCCTCGCCTCCTCGCGGTGGATCGCCTCCGCCACGATCCATGTCCTGGAACGGTACACACCCGACCTGCTCCTGACCTACCTGCCGCACCTGGATTACAACCAGCAGCGCTGGGGCCCCTCGGACCCGAGAATGGCATCGGACCTGTCCGCCGTGGACGCATGCGTCTCCGAGATCGTCGAGGTCGCCCGGAGCCGCGCCTACGACGTGATCCTGGTCTCCGACTACGGCATGAGCGATGTGCGCCGTCCGGTTCACCCCAACCGCGCCCTTCGCGATGCGGGCCTGCTGGCCGTTCGCGAGGTGAAGGGCCTGGAGTACCTCGACCTCGGCCGCAGCCGGGCCTGGGCGATGGTCGATCACCAGGCCGCCCATGTGTATTGCGATCCCGCAGCCGGGACGGCGGCGCGTGATGCCCTGGGCCGTCTGGACGGGGTGGAGCAGGTGCTCGACCGAGCGGCCCAGAAGGATCTCCGGGTCGACCATCCCCGCAGCGGCGAGCTGGTCCTGTCGGCCGCGCGTGACGCCTGGTTCGCCTATCCCTGGTGGTCCGATCCGGGACGGGCCCCGGACTTCGCGTCGCACGTGGACATCCACAACAAACCGGGATATGATCCGTTGCAGCTGATCCTCCACAGCGGGGCGCTCTGGCGTCTCTCCTTTGCCGTGGCTTCGGATCCCGCGCTCATCCGGGGATCCCATGGTCGACGCCCCGGGCCCCTCGAGGATCATGGCGTATTTGCATCCAGTTTTCCTGTCGCGGATCTGGGGGCGACCGCGACCGATCGTGACGTGCATGCGATCGTGCTGAACCGGCTGGGGGTGGCATGATGCCCGGTCGTTCCGGGGGCGGCCCCCCCCCCCCGGCGCGGGCCCCCCCTGGGGTGGCGGGGGGGGGGGGGGGGGTGCGGGGCCCCCGCGCCAAGG
>CAYUME010000357.1:0-3407 GCA_964445475.1 uncultured Planctomycetia bacterium | reverse complement strand
CCTTCCGCGCGCACAAACTGCGTTCCGCCTGTCCGCATCGCTGATCCGGGCCCCCTGCACATCGGACCTGACGCACGCATGGCGATTCGCGCCGTATTTTTCGATGCCGGAGGAACCCTCATCCACCCGCACCCCACGGTGGGAGAAGTATACGGGGGCGTAGCGGAACAGCTGGGACATCGGGCCGAGCCGGCCGATATCGAGATCCGCTGGCTCTCCGTCTGGCACGACTACCAGCAACGCGCCCGCCGGGATTCCCTTCCGCTTCCCCGGTCCGACGCCGAAGACCGCGCGATGTGGATCCGGATCACGCGCTCGATCCGGGACGGGATCCCCGCCTTCCGGACCCTGGATTTTGAGCGATGGTTCGACGGCATCCACGCCGCCTTCACGCGCGGGGCCTGCTGGCGGACCTACGAGGAGGTCCCGGACGTGATCGCGGCCTGCCGCCGGCAGGGGCTCCGCTGCGGCGTCCTCTCGAACTGGGGCTCCTACCTGGTCGGCATTCTCCGGGAGCTCGGTCTCGACACGGCAATGGATTTTGTCCAGGTCTCGGCCTTGGAAGGGTGCCTGAAGCCGGACCGTGAATTTTTCCGGCGTGCCCTGGCGAAGGCCGGCGTGGCTGCGGAAGAGGCCCTTCATGTCGGAGACACGTTCGCGGACGACGCGGCCGGGGCACAAGCCGCGGGCCTCCGAAGCGTCCATCTCGACCGGTCGGGACGAGGCCTCCCGCGCCGCGACGTCGTGACCGTTCAGGACCTTCGCGGTATCCTGCCCCTGGCCCTCTCCTGAATCCCTTTCGAGTCCGCCGCATGGCCATCTTGAAGGTTGCCCGTTTGGGACACCCCGTGTTGAGGCGGAAGACGGATCCGGTCCCCGTCCGGGAGATCGGGTCGCTGCCGGTTCAGCGGCTGATCGACGACATGGTCGAGTCGATGCGCGAATACGGCGGCGTGGGGCTGGCGGCGCCTCAGGTTCACGTCGCGCGGCGGATCGTCGTCTTCGAGGTGGCGGGGGAGGGGAGGGATCGGATCCCGCTCACGATTCTCGTCAACCCGCGGGTCGTTGCCGCCTCCCGCGAGACAACGGAGGACTGGGAGGGGTGCCTGAGCGTGCCGGACCTCCGCGGTCGCGTGCCCCGCCGCCAGGCGCTGCAGGTCCGCGGCCTGGACCGATCGGGAAAAGACGTGTCGATGCAGGCCCGCGGGTTTGCCGCCCGGGTGATCCAGCATGAGATCGACCACCTCGAGGGAATGCTTTTCCTGGACCGGATGCACAGCTTCGAAACCTTGGCGTTCCTGGACGAATATGCGAAATTCTGGTCGTCAAAAGACAAGGCCTGACGCCGCACCGGGACATTCCCCGGAAACCGCCCGCCCGGTCTACACCCGTTCCGGGGACGGAGGAGAGACCGGTCTTCTGGGCGGCCGCCGGGTCACCAAGTCCGACCCCCGGATCGATGCCGGCGGCGCCTTGGACGAGCTGAGCGCCTGGTTGGGAGTGTCCCGCGCCCATGCGAGGGCTCCCGGAAGCGCCGCGTTGCTGCGTGCCGTCCAAGGCGACCTGGTCCGGCTGGGATCGCGAATCGCATCCCCCGGGCCCGTTGTCCCGCCGTTCCTCTCGCGGGGACGGATCCGGAGCTTCGAGCGGGTGATCGACCGTCTGCAGGGCCGGCTGCCGCCTCTCCGGACCTTCATCCACGCGGGGGATTCGCCATCGTCCGCCTTCCTCCATGTCGCGCGCGCCGTCTGCCGCCGCGCCGAGCGGGCGGTCGTCGCGCTTGGGCTCGCTACCCGCCCCGAGCCGGAGTGCCTCCGCTATCTCAACCGGCTCTCGGATCTCCTCTTCCTGCTCGCGCGCGTCGAGGATCCCGCGTCGCGTCGAAACCGAACGGTCCCGGTGCGGAGTGCGGCGTCCCGGAGCCTGCCCGGAACGGACGGACCGTCGAAGCCGTTCGCGGACGCATGACATAGCCCCGCCGACCGAAAGGAAACCATGCTCTGCATCCCCGCAGTGGACGTACTCGACGGCCGCGCCGTCCGCCTCCAGCGCGGGGACCGCGCGCGCGCCCAGGTCTACCACGACGACCCCGTCGAGGCCGCCCGTCGATGGGCGGACGGCGGGGCCCGCTTCCTGCACATCGTCAACTGGAACGGGGCCTTCGGGGAGCCGGGCGACCTCGCCCCGCGCTGTCGCCGCCTCGCCCAGGAGGTGGGTGTCCCCTTCCAGATCGGAGGCGGCATACGGGCCGCAGGGACCGCCGAGCGCTATCTGGCGTCCGGTGCGGCGCGCGTCGTCGTCGGCACGTCCGTGGTCCAGGATCCGGAGGGGTTCCTGGATCTGCTCCAACGCGCCGGCCCGGAGCGCGTGGTCGTATCCGTCGACATCAAGGAGGGACGGGTGGCCACGCGAGGCTGGACGGCAACCGCGGAGGAGCCTCCCGCGGTGCTCGCAGCCCGGCTTCGCTCCCTCGGCGTCAAACGCCTGCTCGTCACCGATGTCGGTCGTGACGGCATGCTCACGGGACCGAACGTCGACCTGACGCGGGAGATGGCACGGGCAGGGGAAATCCCCGTCATCGCCTCCGGGGGGATCGCGACCGTTGAGGACCTCCTGGAACTGAAGGCCCGGGAGGCCGACGGGATCGAGGCCGCGATCGTCGGGAAGGCCCTTTATGAGGGACGCATCCGGATGGAGGATCTGAAGCGCCTCTGATCGCGCGATCGCGGCCGATTCGAGAGGGAGCCCCTGACGCGCCCCCCCCGGACGTCACGAACCGGGAGCCGGACGCGGGCGCATCGAGGACTCCCGTCCTTGTGCCCTGAGCATGCCCAGACAGGCCCCCAGCGTCAGCGCCCCGCCCGCCCAGGTTGTCCAAGACCGGGTCTCGTGCAGAAACGCCACCCCGAGCGCGACGGCCACCACGACGTTCAGGAGGGACATGGTGCTTCCCTCCGTCGTGGCGCAGTGTTTGTATCCGTGCGTGAGCAGCAGTTGACCGGCGGCGGACACGACGGCGATCCCCGCCCACAGCCACGCGTGCGACGCGTCCGGGAGCCGGGGGCCGGAAAGGGCCAATGCGGGCAGGCTGATCACCGTGCACCAGAAGGTGAAGTGGATCACGACGGTCAGGGTCGCCTCGTCCCTCCGGAGTCGCCGGAGGGTCGCGATCGCGGAGCCGGAGAAGACACTGGCGAGCAGGGCGGCGGCGTCCCCCGCATTGAAGCCGGTCCCGGGCGCCGGACGGAGGACGAGCGTCACGCCGGCCAGCGCCACCCCCATGAGCGACAGCATGCCCGCCTTCAGCCGCTCTCCGAAGAAGAGCCGGGCGAAGAGCGCGGCGAAATGGGGATAGGCGTAGGTCAGCCGCACCGTCGGATCGTCGGCGCGCGGCGTCCGCTCGCGGC
>CAYUME010000356.1:2189-5651 GCA_964445475.1 uncultured Planctomycetia bacterium | reverse complement strand
ACCTCTCCGGCAGGAGCCGCGCTGACCGGCGCCGGCATGACGGCGGGGCGGGATACCGGCTCTCGGTGGGCCATCCAGACCATCACAAGCAGGAGGATGACGGACGAGGCCAAGACCCCGTAGACGAGGGCCGCCGTTCGCGGGGGAATCGCCTTCAGTCGCCTGGCCACCACGCTCGTCGCGCGAGCCGTCGCGCGAGCCGCCGTCCCCGTTGCGTGAGCCGTTGCGCGGGCCGCCGTCCCCGTCGCGCGAGTCGTTACACGAGCCGCCGTCCCGGTCGCGACGCGCAGCGCCCGTACGCCGCGGACCGCGCCAACCATCGCCCGGCGGCCCCCGCGCCTCACGAGGGCCAACAGGGCGTCGAATCCCCGATCGGCCAGATCCGCGATCCGCCCCCCACCGCCCCCGTCTCCCTCCATCACGGCGAGAACGCGCGCTGCGGGTGGCGGGGAAACGGGAACCGCCCCGGGACCGCGGGCCGGCGATCGCGGCGCGAAGTGGCGCCGCGGCGTCCGCACGACCTTCGGCAGAGCCACCGAGGAGAGCACGGGTTCGATCACCTCGCTCTGGGGATCCATCCCCTCGAGCACCCGATCCAGGTCCGTCACCAGATGCCCGCAATCCCGGAAACGATCCGTGCGCCGCTTCGCCATCATGCGTCGGACGATGTGCACCACACCGTCGGGGATCTCCTCCCGGAGGTCGCGTGGGTCCGGCAACTGCTCGTGGATCTGTTTGTTGGCGACCTCGAACGCCGTCGACCCGTGGAAGGGGGTGTCGCCGGTCAGGAGATGGTAATAGGTCGCGCCCAGCGAGTAGATGTCCGCCCGACCGTCCAAATCGCGATCCCCGCGCGCCTGTTCCGGGGCCATGTAGTGCGGTGTCCCCACGGTCACGCCGCTCTGGGGACGAAAGCTGGATTCCTCGTGCTCGAGGTCCTTCTAGAGCCCCAGGTCGTGGACCTTCGCGATGCCCGCCGGCGTGACGATGATGTTCGAGGGCTTGATGTCGCGATGGACGATCCCCTGCCCGTGGGCATACTGGAGGCCTCGCGCAGCCTGGAGAACGATGCGCGTGGCCTCGTCCGCTGGCAGGTAGGTGTCGCGGTGCAGAAGTTTGTCCAGGGTCTCCCCCTCGCAGTATTCCATCACGATGAAGTGTCGCCCCTGGTCCTCACCCATGGAGAATGCAGCGACGACATTCCCGTGGCGCAGCCGCCCCATCGCGTCCGCCTCGCGGCGGAAGCGCTTCATGAATTCGACGCTGTCGGTGTGCTGTCGCGGGAGGACCTTGAGGGCGACTTGGCGGTCGTTGAGCGTGTCCTCGGCCAGGTACACCGCGCCCATCCCCCCCTCGCCGAGCTTCCGGAGAAGCCGGTAATGCAGAAGCTGTTGGATGCCGCCTTTCTGCTGGGCCTGGAGCCGTTGTTCGGCTATATCGCGCTGGGCCAGGGTGATGGCGCCAATCTTGACCAGGGCGTCGGGCAGGGAAACGGGTGTCCCCCGCCGCACGCACTCGTTCTGGAAAATGCGGGCGGCCTCGACCTGGGAGGCCGTGGCCAGCACGTGCTGTTGAGCAAACCGGGCAAAGGCGTCGTCGGAGATCGGATCGGACATGCGACCACGAGCCCCCATGAAGACTCACGACGTCCCCCCGCGGGAGACGTCGTGAGCCGTCAGCGGGCCGCAACCGGCGCGAGCGCGGCGCGGATCTCCTCCGCCGGAAGCGCCCGGTCGTGGACCTGGACGTCGTCGAGCCACCCCTTGAACCGCTCGGACCGGCTGCCGTTCTGCCCGAGGTAGAGATCGCCGGTCGCCGTCGTGTCGTAGACCAGGGGACGCGTCAGGGTCTTGAACGCGACCAGTTCTCCATTGACGTACAGCCGCTTCTGTGGCACGGGAGCGCCGGGGTCGTACGTGCCGGCGACGTGAACCCAGGCGCCGCCGGGTATCGAGGCCTTCGGCGACTTCAAGATGTCGTTTCCGCCCTCGTACCCGGTCACGAAGGCGATCATCCCGGGATCCGCCCCCTCCGGATTTAACTGGAGCGCGTAGCTGGCCGAGGTCGGTCCAGCCCGGTTCCGCCACGTCTTCCGGAGGAGATTCGCCCACGAGGGCGGGGCACCGTCCAGGCGGATCCAGGCGGACACCGTGACCGATGCCGGCTCGAGGTCCGAGGAACGCGAGACGCGGACGTCGTCGTCCACGCCGTCCAAGCGAAGCGCCCCGCCCTGTTTGCCGGCAGCATCCCACGCCGGCCCGCCGGTCAGCGAGCCCGTATGGTCGTTGCCCGAGGAGTCGAATGCCGTGATGCCGGCCGACTCGTTGAACCGCCACCATGCGACCGGCCCGCGATCGAGCCCGTCGTCGCCGGTTCGCGCGGGACGAAAAAGGTACGGCGACAGGCAACGCCCCGGAATTACCTCCCGGGAGCCCCCGGGCACCTGCCATGCCACCGCCAGGTGGTCTCCGCCGTCCTCCTCCTTCTGCAGCGCCTCGATATAGTAGCACCGCCCCGCAGCAAGCCGGACCGGCTTCGACAGCTGGCTGGGATACCGCTCCCAGTTGCGCGGTTCGGCCCATCCCGTGTTGTACGCCGTCCCGCGTATCCACGCGATCAGGGACTTGCCTGCCGGGGAGTCGTCGGCGCCGAGGTAGAGCTCGGCATTGTTGTCGCTGCAGATCCAGAACTGGTACTCGCCGTCGACCGGGGGACGGAGATAGCCGCGGATCCGGCTGCCGTAGTTGTCGCCGATGTTGTACGGCGTCTCGAAGCCGGCCAGGAGATCGAAGTCGGTCGCGGGACACGCCAGGGCGCCGCTCGCAGCGAACGCCTCGAGGGTCTTGCCGCGGATCCCCCTCCAAAGCTCCCGCACGATCACCCCTGGCGGGTTCCCCTTCGCCTCGCGTCGGGCGAGTTCGATCTGGAGGAGATGGACGCAACCGGCCTCCGGCAGCTCCTCCGGGGGCTGCCCGGGGATCCGATTCGACACCAGCCATTTTCGCACGTCGTCCGGAGAGTCGAACCGCTGACCCGTCAGGCGGGCCAGGGCGTCCTTGAGGGGTGAGCCAAGGATCCGAAGTCGTTCCTCCGCCGATTTCGCCGCGTCTCCGCTCTTCTTCCGGTCCTTTTCCATCTCCTCCCACGCGACAAGCAGGGGGATCGCGGCCGATGCGACGGAGATCTCCCCGAGGACCCGGGCCGCTTCGGCAGCCACCTTCGCCTCCGGGTGGCCCAGGAGCTTCGCCGCTAGGGGCAGGGCCGACTCGTGGCCGATCATCGCCAGGGCGGAGAGGCATCGAACCTGCATGGAGACGCTCTTGGCACAGAGCGGGTACGATCCCACCACGGCCTTTGCGGCCTCCCGGTTGCGCCGATAGCGCCCCAGCGCCGCCAGGGCCTCGATGCGGACGGACTCGATGTCCTGGAGGGCGCGGGCCAGCTCCGACACGATGCGCGCAT
>CAYUME010000356.1:0-2179 GCA_964445475.1 uncultured Planctomycetia bacterium | reverse complement strand
TCCCGCTCCGTCGCCGCGAGCTTCGCGACAGCCGCCACGCGGGCGTCGGGCGCCTTCGTCTCGCGCAGCACCGCCCTGCACTCGTCCAGCGCCTGGCGGACCGCCTCGTCATGCAACCGCTTCATCTCCCGCTCTACGACGGCGGGATCCACGCGCCGCGGAACGGGGACGACCCGGGCCGCGAAGGCGACCGGGACGGCCGGGGACGACTCCACAATCGACGGCGGCCCTTCCGCACCCCGGGTGACGCGGCCACGCCCCCCCGCCTCCAGCACCTCCACGCGGTGGAAGACCACCCGGTTGTAGTAGCTGCCCAGGCCGAGCAGGGTCTCGTCCCGCACCTTCCAGCTCCAGCATGAGCCGAGATCCCGGAAGTCGGTCTGCCAGGCCCCCACCAGCCGCCCGTCGAGATAGGCGCGGACCCCGTCGGGCCGCACCTGCACGATCGACGTGTGGGCGCGTCCCGTCTCGAGGCAGGCGTCGGCCCGGATCGCGGTCGGGTTGGCATTCAGGTCGAGATTGAGAACGGCATTGAAGCCGAAGACCGTGTTCCGTTCCGCCCCCATCTGCCACGCGAACGACCGGCCGGACTGGCTCAAGATCAGGACCACGTCGCCGTCCCCCTCCTGCCGCGTGAAGTGAACGCGGAACCAATAGGACTCGGGCGGTTGGTAGGGAATCTCGATCCGGTCGTGCGTCGTCCGGTCGGAGATCAACTCCCCCCCCACGACCGTCCACAGGCCGGCCACCGCATCCTGATCGGGATCGACGAGGGGCAGCACGTTGACGGCCTTCGACCAGTCCGCGTCGGCGGGCAGGGAAATCTCGGCCCGGGCGAACGCGCTCGTCTCGTCGAGCCGCCGGAAAAATCCGGAGGCCTCCTGGCCGTTGATCTTCTCCAGACCAGTCAGCGTCCGCAGGATCTCCGCATTCCCGGAACCGGGGAAGTCGCAGCTCAGCTCTCGGAGCGACGTCATCCCCCGGAGGGGCGACAGGTCAACGACTTCGGCATGATCACAAAAGAGCCGAACGAGGCGCAGACCCCGCAAGGGCGACAGGTCCCGCACCTTTGTGTACGAGCACTGCAACTCCCGGAGTTGCATCATCCCCGACAGCGCCGAGAGGTCATCGATCGGCGTGGCGCCGACCTGCAGGATCTCCAGGGGCGCGCCGCGGAGGGCCTCCAGGCTCTGGACGGGCGTATCGACACAGGCGAGCTTCTTCAACGGCAGGCCGCGGAGCGGGGCCAGGTCATCAACCTGCGTCAGGGTGACGTCGACCTCCTGGAGCGGCAGGTCCCGGAGGGGGGCTAGGTCCCGAAGCGCGCCGCGCCCTTTTTGTCGTTCTTGGTAATTCGACGACCAGCGGCCGGTGCACCGCAGCGATCGCAACGCCTTGAGGGGTCGCAGCGGCTCGAGCGTCTGGACATGCAAGGCCGAAAAAGACAGATCGGCCAGACGATCCCCGTCGACATTGTAGCTGACCCCCTCGTTGAATCCGGGATTCATCCCGCGCATCTTCTGCTGGATCTCCGCCACCTGCTCGGCCGCAGAAAGGGCGCGGACGAACCGAAGCCAAGACTCGTCAACCCTTGCGCCTGCGGCAGTCTGGGCTCCCTTCTCGGGCTGCGGCACAGGCGGGGGCGCGGACTGGGCTCGAAGATGGTCCGCGAACTCCAGCGCTTCGCGGCCGGCCCGCGTGCCTTGGTGATGGCGTGCCAGGGTCTCGTAGACGCGAAGCCGCTCGCCCGGGGACATCGTCCCCTCACGAACCCGGACCTCGTTCAGTTCGCCTCGGGCGATCGCCTCCCGGTCGGGCGGCGCACCCCCAACGGGCGGGGATGGCGCGACCGCCGGCGCGGGTGCCGGGATCGGACGGGCTTTATCTCCGGGACGAGACGTTCCCCGGAATCCCGCGTTCGCCGCGAGCCCGGAGTCGGGCCCTCCTTTCAGAGCGAGGGCGAGAAGCGGAATCATCACGGCCAGGGCGAATCCGCCCAGGATGGCATAGGCCGTCCATCGCGGCGCGCGCGCCGCAGGACGACCGCCCGCCTGCGCCGGAGCCGGATGGGCGCGATGAACGGGATGACCCGGCGCCAGGACCGGAACGCCGGCGGTCGGCTGTTTCGCCGGAGTCGCCCCCGCGAAACGCCGCCGCCCCGGACGCGGACGCCGCGGCA
>CAYUME010000355.1:0-5651 GCA_964445475.1 uncultured Planctomycetia bacterium | reverse complement strand
GTGGAACCAGACGGGGGGCTCGGCGGTGTACGCCTTCCGCCACGAGTCCCACGGGTAGATGGTCTGGGTCTTGCCGGCGACGAAGCCCCAGTTGTAGGCGGCGACCTTCTGCTCCTTCAGGTAGGGCAGGATGGCCTGGAAGGTGCTGCCGTTGACGCGCGCCATGTACTCGGTGCAGAGGAGCGGGCGGTTGTAGCGCTTGAGCCACTCGACCCGGCGGCGCATGTCGTCGAGGTTGCCATAGCAGTGGAAGTTGATCACGTCGGAGGCTTCGACCTGGAAGCGCTGCATCGGGCTGAGCTTCCCGTCGTCCGACCAGTCGCCCCACCAGAGGCCGGAGCAGAGGGGCTGGGTCGGCTTCGCCTCGCGGGCCCAGGCGAAGGCCTTCCGCAGGAGCGGGAGGGCGAGGTCCGCCTTGTTGCCCGGCTCGTCCTTCACGTAGGCGGGGTCGTTCCGGTTGTCGGGCTCGTTGAAGAGGTCCCAGGCGTGGACCCGCCGGTCGTCGCGGAAGCGGCCGACGACGCCGACGACGTAGTCCTTCAGGCTGTCGTGGCGGGCGGGGTCCTTGAGGATCTCGAGCCCCGGCGACTGGACCCAGCCGGAGTTGTGGACGTGGGGCTTCGGGTCGCGCTGCGGGCCGGGCTTCGGGACGGGGTCCCAGCAGGAGTCGAAGAGGGTGAAGAGGACGCCGATCTTGTGCCGGTCGGCGATCGCGAGGAACCGGTCGAGGCGGTCGAGGAAGCCCTTCGCGTCCTGCTGCCAGGGGATGTCGTGGAGGTAGACGCGGACGCTGGTGAAGCCGAGGCGCTGCGCGAAGCCCAGCTCGCGGTCGTTGGCGGCGGGATCGAAGGACTCCGCCTGCCACATCTCGAGCTGGTTGATGGCGGTGCTGGGATTGTAGTTGCAGCCGACGAGCCAGGGGAGCTTCGCGTACCAGGCGTTGGCCTGCGCCTCCGTCCAGCGGCCCTCGAGGGCCGGGTCGGCGGCGCGGGCGGTCGGGGCGGCGGCGGCGAGGGCGAGGACGGCGGCGGCGAGCGTGCGCATGGGGGGCCATCCTGAAAAGGGTCGCGGCCGGGCCGCGGAGCATCCTATAGCGCGCCGCGCGCCCCGGCGGCAAGGAAGGACCGGGTCGGCGCCCGCGCGGCCCCTGCCCGATTCCCCTTGACCGGCGCAGCCGGTATTCTACACTATGAAACGCTGTTTTACATATAAAAATTTGGTTTGGCGCGCGCTCTGCGCGATCGAGGCGTGGGGGCGGGATGCCGGCCGGTGAGCCGTTTGCCCCGCGGAGGTTTTCCACGGAGGGGGGACTCCGTGTCCTCCGCGGACAAGCCCTCCGCGGACTACCGCGCGAGGCGCCACCCGATGAAGGCGAGCCCCGCGCCGATCACCGGGCCGATCGCCCCGAGCCCCAGGACGAGGATCACCGGCGCCCGGTAGTCGGGCTGGGGCGGCGTGACGACCGCGACGGCGCGGAGGACCGGCGTCCCCCCGGGGTCCTCGCCGCGCCGGAACCGGCCGGCGACCTCCACCTCCCCGCCTCCCGCCGCCTCCGCCGCCTCGTAGAAGGAGAGCGTCTTCATCGCCCCGCCCTCCGCGCAGTCGAGGAGCAGGCGCGTCGCGGGCAGGGGCCGGACGGTCGGGGGCTCCTTCCCGGCGTTCGCGGGATCCTTGATGAAGGCGGTCAGCGCCTCGACGGGCAGCCGCTCCGGGCCGCTCCCGGCGGGGACAAGGACGGCGCTGTCCGGCGCGACCCGCCAGAGCTCGCCGCGCACCCGCACGCGCCGGTCGTCGTGCGTGCCCGGCTCGGTCACCAGCCGGTCGAGCGCCGCCGGCTCCGCCCAGTCCGGTTTCAGGACGAGAAGGCGGTCGTGCGCGATGAGGTACGCGTGGCCGATGGCGAGGCTCGCCAGGGCGAGGAGGATCCCGGCCACGGCGACGCCGACCCCCAGGAGGCGTCGCGAGGCGTTCCCCCGCGCAGCGGGCCCCGGGGGCGGTTGTCCCGCTGGCGACCTGTCCACGCTTCACCTCCCGGGTGACGGGGGTGGCCCGCGCGCGCCGGGCGCCGGGGCTCAAGGCCCGCATTGGGGCCACGGGTACGCGCCCGACCCCGCTCCGGGGGCGAACGGCCCCGGCGGCAGGGTCGCCTGCCACGCCATCGCCCGTTCCGCGAGCCGCTTCGCGACATCCGGGCGCCCATCATAGACACGCCCTCCCGCACGGTCCATCGATATCGCCGGGCGTGGCGCGGCGGGTGCGCGTTCTTTTGCGCCCCGGTCGCCGTTGCGACGGCTGAAAAACGATGTAACCGGCGCTCCGTTTCACTAAAATGTGGAAAATGGACCTCAACCGTCTCACGATACCCGACGCCGGGACGCCCGCCGCCCCGCCGCGTCGCTGGCCGGGCCTCCTGGCCGGCGCGGCGGGCCTCGCCGTCGGCGCCCTCGCGTATCATCTCGTGTGCACCCTGCCGTCCGCGGGACGCCCGCGGGTCCGGACGGCCGTGGTGCGCTCGCCGTCCGCTTCCACCGGGAAGGGCTTCACCGCCGGCGGGTGGATTGAGGCCCGGGCCCCGTACGAGCCCGTGCAGGTGAGCGCCCGCCTCTCGGAACGGCTGGAGGAGCTGCGCTTTCACGAGGGGCAGGACGTGCCGCCGGGCGCGGTCGTCGCCCGGCTGTACGACGGCGACGCGAAGGAGCGGCTGGCGGTCGCGGAGGCGAGGCTCGCGTCGGCACGGGCGCACCACGCCCTGATGCGCGCGGGTCCGCGGGCGGAGGAGATCCAGGCGGCCGAGGCGCGGCTGGCCGAGGCCGAGGAGCGCGTTCGCCTCGCCCGCGCCAACGCCGCGCGCAGCCGGGCCCTCCAGCCCGGCGCGATCGCCCCCGAGCAGCTCGACGCGGAGGTCTCCGCACAGAAGCAGGCCGAGGCGGCGCGCGACCGGGCGGCCGCCGAGCGGGACCGCCTGAAGACGGGCTACCGGGCGGAAGAGGTCGCCATGGCCGCGGCGGCGGAGGAGGAGGCGGGCGCCGCCGTGGAGCTGGCGCGGCGCCAGCTCGACTACTGCACGCTCCGCGCCCCGGACGCGGGGAAGCCGCTGCGCGTCCTGCGCGTCCACCTTCCCGTCGGCACCTGGATCCACGCGGAGAAAGGGGAGACGGCCGTCCTCTCCCTCTACGACCCCGGCGCGATGCAGGTTCGCGTCGACGTGACCCAGCCCCACATCCGCCACGTGACCGTCGGCGGGAAGGCCGAGATCGTGACCGAGGCGAACCCGGAGCGCCGGTACGCCGGCACCGTGCTGCGGGCCGAGCCGCTGGCCGTCCTCGCCAAGAACACCGTCACCGTCCGGGTCCGGATCGACGATCCCGACGACCTGCTCTTCCCGGACATGGTGGCGCAGGTGACCTTCCACCGGGCGGACGCGGCGGACGCGCCCGCCCGGGGCCTGTTCGTCCCGGCCGAGGCCCTGCTCGACCCGGCGGGGCCGTCGGAGGCGGGAGGGCGCAACGGCGTCTGGGTCGTCGTCGACGGCCGGCTTGCCCGGAGCCCCGTGGTCGTGAAGGGCATCCGAAACGGCCAGGCGGAGGTCGTCGAGGGACTGACCAGCGGCCAGCGGGTCGTCGTGGGCGGCGGGCCGGCCCTCCGCGAGGGGCAGGCGGTCGAGGAGGTCGAATGAGCGCCTTCATCGAGGTGCGGGACGCCCTGAAGGTCTACCGGCGCGGGCCGACCGAGGTGGTCGCCCTCGACCGCGTCAGCGTCGACATCGCCGCCGGCGAGTTCGTGGCGCTCATGGGCCCCTCGGGGTCGGGGAAGACGACGCTGCTGAACATCGTCGCCGGCATCGACAGGGCCGACAGCGGCCGCGTCGTCGTCGACGGGGTCGATCTCCCCGCCCTCCCGGAGGCGGAGAAGGCCCGCTGGCGCACGCGCTCGGTGGGCTTCGTATTCCAGTTCTACAACCTGATCCCGGTCCTGACGGCGTACGAGAACGTGGAGCTGCCGCTGCTGGTGCTGCCGCTTTCGCGGAAGGAGCGGCGCGACCACGCGATGGCCGCGCTGGAGGCCGTCGGCCTCCTGGACCGCAAGGACCACCTCCCCCGCCAGCTTTCCGGCGGCCAGGAGCAGCGGGTGGCGATCGCCCGCGCGATCGTGACCGACCCGAAGCTGATCGTGGCCGACGAGCCGACCGGCAACCTCGACGCCGCGTCCGAGCGGGAGATCATGGAGCTCCTCCAGCGCCTCAACCGGGAGTTCCGCAAGACGATGCTGATGGTGACGCACGACGCCTCCGCGGCGGCGTTTGCCGGCCGCGTGCTGCGGCTGGAGAAAGGACGGCTCTGATCCGCCGGCCGGGGACCGGCATTCCGGGAGGTCACCATGACGTTCCGCCTGCTGCCGCTCGTGCTGAAGAACCTCGCCCGCTCGAAGACGCGCCTGGTGGCCACGGTGGGCGGCTGCGCCGTCGCCGCCTTCGTGGTCGCCTTCTTCCTGGCCGCGCAGTACAGCCTGGCCAGCCTCCTGCGGCAGGAGGAGGGGCGGGTGAACCTCGTGGTCACCCAGAAGGACCGGTACTGACCCACCGCCGGCCGCATCCCCGATGCCGAGGCCGCTCGGATCGGGGACCTTCCGCAGGTTGCGGAAGTCATGCCCGTCCGGCTGCTGATGACCAACTGCCAGGCGGCGACCGACGTCGTGGCGGTGCACGGGATCGACAAGGAGCGCTTCGATCGGTTCCACGCCTACACGGCGGCGCCGGAGGACCTGGCCGCCTTCCGGGCGGACACGTCGGGGGCGCTCGTCGGCCGGCGCATCGCCGCGCGCTATGGGTGGAAGAAAGGCGGGGAGGTGACCCTGGCGGAGCTGGGCGACATCCGCTTCACCGTCCGCGGCCTCTTCGGCGCCGACGACGCCGCCCGGGACTACCTGATCCTCGTGGGGCGGCGGTTCCTGCAGGAGGCGGCGGACGACCAGGGGATCTCCCACCAGGTCTTCGTCCGCCTCAAGCCCGGGGCGGACCCCGACGCGACGGCGCAGGCGATCGACGCCCTGCCCTTCACCGTCGACACGACGACCCAGCGGGAGGACCTGCACCGCGCGGCGAACCTGGACCAGCTCCAGGACATCGCCCGGGTGGGGCGGAGCGTCGTGGCGGTGGTCATCCTGGTCATCCTGCTGGCCGTGGGGAACGCCATCGCCATGGCGGCGCGGGACCGGATTCGCGAGTTCGGCGTGCTGAAGACGCTCGGGTACCCCCGGCACGCCATCGCCTTCCTCGTTCTCGGCGAGGGCGCCCTGCAGGCGCTGGCCGGCAGCGTGCTGGGCTGCGCCGCCGTCCAGGCCCTCGTCTCGGCCCGCTGGATCACGGCCATCTCCTCGTGCGGCCTGACGGTGGACGTCCTTGCCGGGCCCTTCGTCTGGGGGGCCAGCCTCCTGGCCGTGACCCTCGCAGGCCTGGCCGGCAGCCTGCTTCCGGCGTGGTCGGCGGCGCGCCTTTCCATCGTCGACGCCCTCCGGCGGGAGGACTGACGCGTGAGGCTCCCGATCGCCTATTCGCTGCGCAACCTCCGGCGCCGCCCCCGGCGGACGGCCATGACCGTGGCGGGGATCGCGGTGGTGGTCTTTGCCGCGGTGCTGATGCTGGCCCTCTCCCG